>CANQRK010000001.1 GCA_947626245.1 uncultured Paenalcaligenes sp.
GGTTTATTCCTTGCCTTCCAATACCCTATCGAAATTCCCGGCGTTTCTAATGCCTATTTCTTGCGTACAGCCGTCAATGCTATCCGTCGCGAACAGGGCAAGCCCGAGTTAGACGCGATTGACTTCCTTAAGCTAGTAAAACAAGAAATGAAAGACGTCGGCATGCGCGAAGAATTCTTACATCGCTCTGTTAACGAAGGCTTTTCTGGCGGTGAGAAAAAACGCAACGAAGTGCTGCAAATGAGCATGCTTGAGCCTAAATTGGCTATTTTGGACGAAACTGACTCAGGTTTGGATATCGATGCGCTCCGTGTCGTTGCCGATGGTGTAAACCGTTTGCGCTCTCCAGATCGCTCCATGATTGTTATTACGCACTACCAACGTTTGTTGGATTATATTGTGCCTGATTTTGTACACGTTTTAGCGGGTGGTCGTATTATTCGCAGTGGTGATGCTAGCTTGGCACTAGAGCTCGAAGAGCGTGGTTATGGCTGGGTACTAGAGCAAGCTGGCGTTGATGCCAAAGGAGTCGCGGTATGACCTCATTGCCCACTTGGGTAAATCCATTTGTCGAGCAGGCTGCCCAAAACGGTGCGGTGGCTTGGCTTAGCGAATTGCGCCAACAGGGGTTAGCGCGTTTTGCCGCCGAGGGTTGGCCTACCACTCGCCTCGAAGCCTGGCGTCATACTTCATTGGCGCTAATGGAGAAAAAAACCTACGAGCTAGCACAAAGCACAACAGCAGCGGCAGACTTGGTCGCAGCCTGTAAGCAAGACGAGGACGCCTATTGGCTTACTTTCGTAAATGGTCAGTTTGATGCGGCAGCTTCTACTCTAAATACTGAAAAAGGCTTACGTTTGGCTTCGGTGGCGCAGTTATTGCGTGACGAGCCAGAGACTTTGGTCGATATTTACGGTGATGCATCAAATGGCGCAAGCCCCGAGGCCTTAAACTTGGCCTTGGCCCAAGACGGTGCCTATGTGCGTGTGCAAAGAGGTGTTAGTATTAGCAAACCCATTCATTTGGTGTATGTGAATACCGATGCGCAGTCTGCTACCTTTACTCGTGGCTTTATTGCTCTCGAGGCCGGCGCGCATGCTACGGTAGTCGAGCACTACCTAAGCACCGAAGATTACGCGGGCTTAACCAATGCCGTTAGCCGTATCTGGACTGATCGTGATGCGAATTTAGTTCATCTAAAATTGCAAAATCAAAGCGCTCAGTCTGTGCATTTGGCGGCAGTAGATACTAAGCAAGAACAGTCATCGCATTACGAGTCGCACTCGTTGTCGTTCGGTGCTAATTTAGCGCGTACAGCCATTGAGACGCATTTTAATGGTCAGCATTGCCACGCGTTGCTAAATGGCTTGTATTACGTTAATGACCGTCGCCATGTCGATCACTACACGCAAATCCATCACGCTCAGCCGAACTGCACCAGTCACGAATACTACCGTGGCATTATGGCTGATCGCGGTCGTGGGGTGTTTTCTGGTCGTATTATTGTGTACGAAGGGGCCGATGGTACCGATGCCATTCAGCGCTCTGATAGCCTGCTGTTATCTAAACTAGCCCGCACCGATACCAAGCCTGAACTCGAAATTTACGCTGATGACGTAAAATGTGCTCACGGTGCAACCGTAGGCCAAATTGACGAGGAAAGCTTGTTCTACTTGCGTTCCCGTGGTCTAAGCTACGAGCAGGCCTATAATGTCTTGATTTACGCTTTTGCTGCACAGGTGGTCGAGCGTATTCAGTCAGAGACCTTACGTCAGCGAGCCACTCAGGGTATTCAAAACTTGTTGCCAAGTGGTAAAGAAATCGGAGAGCAAATCTAATATGTCACAGCCGATCACTCAACCTGCATTGCAGCTCGATCGGCGTGCCGACTTTCCAATCTTGGCGCAGCCCATTCGTGGGCAGCGCCTTGTTTATTTGGATAACGGTGCGACCACTCAAAAGCCAGCTGTAGTCATTCAGGCAGAAAAAGACTTTTATGAAAAGTACAATGCCAACATTCATCGTGGTGTGCACTGGCTATCGCAGTATGCAACGGACTTGTATGACCAAGCCCGTGTAGTAACACAGCAGTTCTTACATGCCGCTCGTGTCGAGGAAATTGTTTTTACTAGCGGTACCACGGACAGCATTAACTTGGTGGCGTATACCTGGGGCTTAGACAATCTACAGCCTGGGGATGAAATTTTATTGACTCACCTAGAGCACCATTCCAATATTGTGCCTTGGCAGTTGATTGCCCAAAAAACAGGGGCCGTGATCAAAGTGGTACCTGTGCTTGAAAATGGCGAACTGGATTTGGACGCCTATCAACAGTTGCTTAGCACTAAAACTAAATTAGTGGGTGTGGTGCATGTGTCTAATGCCTTGGGTACGGTAAACCCTGTGGCTGACATGATTCAACAAGCCCATGCTGTGGGTGCTAAAGTATTGGTAGACGGTGCTCAAGCGGTGGCGCATCAGGCCATTGATGTGCAAGCCCTAGATTGTGATTTTTATGTCTTTTCTGGTCATAAAATCTATGGTCCTACTGGCACAGGGGTGTTGTACGCCAAGTACGAAATCCTAGATGCTATGTCTCCTTGGCGTGGTGGTGGCGACATGATCCACACCGTTAGCTTCGAGGGCAGTACCTATGCGCCCGTACCGCAACGGTTTGAAGCCGGTACACCTAATATTGCTGGTGTGATTGTTTTGGCCGAGGCCTTGCGCTATGTGCAGTCTATTGGTTTGGATCGCATTGCGCAGCACGAGGCGGCTTTGTTGCAGTATGCAACGCAGCAGTTGTCAGCCATGAAAGGCATTCAGTTAGTGGGTACTGCAGCTCATAAAGCAGGGGTTGTCTCCTTTTTAGTCGATGAGATTCATCCTCACGATCTAGGAACGATTCTTGATATGGATGGTGTCGCTATTCGTGCTGGTCATCATTGTGCGATGCCTCTAATGACTCGTTTTGGTATCCCCGGGACGGCTCGTGCTTCGTTTGCTCTGTATAATCAGTTTGATGATGTGGATGCCTTAGTAGCCAGTTTGAAAAAAGCACAAAAATTATTTGGAGTCTCCTATGAGTGAGGATTTTGGCGGACTAAGAGAGCTCTACCAAGAGGTCATTTTTGATCATAACCGCAACCCCCGTAATTTTGCTCACATGGAGGAAGCAACCCACAAGGCAGACGGCCATAACCCTCTGTGTGGTGATCAATTGCGTGTTTATGTCCGCATGAATGGCGATGTGGTAGAAGAGGTCAGCTTTATTGGTCAGGGTTGTGCTATTTCTAAAGCCTCTGCTTCACTAATGACAGAGGCCTGCAAAGGCAAAACCAAGGCCGAGGTAGAGCAACTGTTTGCAGATATGCACGCCATGCTAACTACCGAACACCCCGATCGTGATCTAGGTAAACTAGAGGTATTGTCTGGGGTGAAAGAGTTTCCGGCGCGTGTAAAGTGTGCTTCCTTAGCGTGGCATACCCTAGACAACGCGATTCACCAATCTGATGACGTCGCTAAAACTGAATAAAGGCAGTGTAAGTAATGAGTTATTTTGAGCGCGAAGAAGTCATTGTTAGTCGTGATTGCCCCGCAGTCACTATTCCTTATGGTTCTCCTGTCACTATCGAAGGAGGCTGCAGTGCTACCATTACTCAAAAGCTAGGTAATAGCTATACGGTAATTGTAGAAGGCAATATGTATCGTATCGAAGGGGTCGATGGCGATGCCATTGGGCAGGAAATCAAAGAAGAAGACGTGTTCGTGCCCGAGCAGCCTGCGACAGAAAAAACCATCGAGGATGCGTGTTGGATTGTACTTAGCGAGGTCTTTGACCCAGAGATCCCCGTTGATATTGTGAACTTGGGCTTGGTTTACAAGTGCCACGTTAGCCAAGAAGGTCCAGATCATTTCAATGTGTTGTTAGATATGACCTTAACAGCACCAGGATGTGGTATGGGACCCATTATTGCCGAAGAAGCCCGCTTCAAGGTATTAACCATTCAGGGTGTGCAGCAAGCAGAGGTTAACTTGGTGTGGGATCCGCCATGGAGCCGAGAGATGATGAGTGAGTCAGCTCGTCTACAGCTTGGGATGCTTTAAGTAAATAGTCGTATCATAAAAACCGCTTTTTTTTAACAAAAACAGCGGTTTTTACATTTCGTTACTTATTAAGCATAAAATCTCTGTAAATAAAAAATTACTTTCCCTCGCTTATTTATAAATGCAAAATGCCGAATAGTTATTGTATTGCTTTACAGCCCATCTGCGATCATGAAATGCGACATATAGCAGATGAGTTGCTCTATCGCTCTAGCGCCAATGCGCAGCATGCTGACTTTAGTGACGGTGTGTTAGCAACGGCTAGAGCTAGTCATATTGCTTTTTATGAAATAGGCTTAGAAAAATTAGTAGGTCGGCGACAGTTATTTATTAATGCACCCCGAAATTGGCTCTTAAATCCCGAGTTATTGCCCCCTCATTCTTCGCAAGTGGTGCTCGAGGTGCTCGAAGATGTAGTGGCTGAGCCCAAGATATTGCAAGCCCTTAGTCGATTAAGGCAACAGGGTTATCAAATTGCCCTAGATGACTTTATGTTAAGCGAAGCCACCCGTTTATTAGTCAGTTATGCCGATTATGTAAAAATAGACCGATGGCAAACGATTACCCTAGAAGAAATTGCATACTATAAGCACCATAAAATAAAAATCATCGCTGAAAAGGTTGAAACTCATAGTGATTTTGAGTTGCTAGTTAAAAAGGGGTTTGATTATTTCCAAGGCTATTTTTATGCTAAACCTCAAATAAAAACTGAATCAGCTCATGAGCGCTTGTTTAATCGTCAAGCATTAATGCGGTTGTTGGCTCAGTTGCAGCACGAGTTCGTGGACTACGAAGAGCTCAAGCAGCTAATTTTGCTAGATCCACACTTAACCTATGTCATTTTAAAACATACCAATAGCGCTTTTTATGCGCTACATCAGCCAGTCACCTCGATTCAAACCGCCATTCAGGTGTTGGGCTTGCGTCGTTTGCGTGCATTGGTGGCTTCGCAGCTATTTTCGGCTAAACATACGAATACCGAATTACTGCTCGCACCGATTTTGACCTTTGCTGCGATGTGTGAAAACTTGGCAGGCTTATATGGCATTAATGGGCATTTGGCTTTTGTCGTGGGGCTGCTATCCAAGGTCCATGTTGTGTTTGGTGATTCCTACGGAGAGCTCTTAATCCATTTGTCTCTACCCGAAGACGTGATTGATCAGCTTGAGGCCAGACAGGGACATTATGGTCGTTTGTTGGGTTTAGTAGAAAGTTTTGAAAACAGCGATGTCAGTCGCTTGAGCGAGGACGAGGTGGCATTACTGAACGAGGTATGGGTAGAAAGCCGAGTCTGGGTGCAAGACGTATTGGCACATATTGATCAGGGTTAATTCTTTGATTAATGTGTAAGCGTCGGACCGGTTTACAGCGGGGGCTCCGCCTCCATTTTTTGCAAAAAAAGCAGCACAAACGTGCTGCTTTTTCATGTGTGCTTTGGGTGGGTATGATAGGCTAAGAAGTTAACATGTGCGATTAATCTTCAGGAGTCTTTATGCAAACCAAAGCAGCGATCACCTTCGGTGTAGGTAAACCTTTCGAGATTCACTCCATTCAGGTAGCTCCCGTGCAGTCTGATGAAATCCGCATCAAAATGGTGGCATCAGGGGTGTGTCACACGGATGCAGTGGCACGTGACCTTGAGGGGGTCTTTCCTTTGCCGGGTATTTTAGGTCACGAAGGCTCAGGTATTGTCGAGGCAGTGGGGGCGGGCGTTAATACGGTGCAGGTAGGCGATCATGTAGTGCTCAGCTTTGCTAATTGCCATCGTTGCGATCATTGTCTTAGTGGACATCCTACCGTTTGTGCAGAGTTTAACCCATTGAACTTTGGTGGTTTTCTCGAAGGTGGACATACGCCTTATTCCTTAAATGATCAGCCGTTGTCTATCTTTTTTGGTCAGTCTTCTTTTAGTCAGACCGTAGTTACCAAAGCGGATAATGTGGTAGTGGTTGATAAGGATGTCGATTTGGCTCTATTGGGTCCATTGGGTTGTGGCATTCAAACAGGGGCTGGCACCGTTCTGAATCGTTTACGCCCCAAGGCAAACGAGGGTATTGTGGTGTTTGGTGCGGGTGCGGTGGGGCTAAGTGCGATTATGGCGGCTAAGGTAGTGGGTTGCTATCCCATTATTGCTGTTGATGTCCATGATCACCGCCTAGAGTTAGCCAAAGAGCTAGGTGCAACCCATCTAATGAACGGGAAAACCGATGAGGTAGTGGCTGAGATCCATGCCTTAACTCGAATAGGCACGCCTTATGCTGTAGAAACCACCGGTGTGCCTGTTGTGGTTAAGCAAGCTTTAGCAGCGATTAAACCGCTAGGGACAGTGGCGATTGTGGGCTTTACGGGTGATGTGACATTAAATATCCAAACAGAACTCATGGCCGAGGGTAAGTCTATGATTGGTGTTATCGAAGGCGATAGCATCCCTAAGATCTTTATTCCTCAGCTTATCTCTCTTTACAAGCAGGGCAAATTCCCCTTTGATCGCTTGGTGCAGTTTTACGAGCTAGAGCAAATTAATCAAGCCTTTGAGGACTCTGCCAGTGGTGCCGTCATTAAACCTATTTTACGCATGGAAGATTCCTCTCTTTAAGCGAAACCAATTATGAAGAAAATCGTTTTGGGTGCTTTAAGCGCGTTGGTATTAGCGGGTTGTGCAAGTCATCAACCTTTGCCAGTCCAAGAGCCGCTGCAGTTAACTGAGTATATGGGAACATGGCACGAGCAAGCTCGTTTGCCGAATCGTTTTCAAACACATTGTGTGGCCGAGGTGTCGGCTCAATACGAACAGATCTCTAGCGATACCGTTTCGGTGGAAAATCAATGCGTAACGGAAACGGGTGAACGTACGGTTGCCAAAGCCCTAGCACGACTCAATGCCTCGCAGGATCCTCTTAATCCAGCCATTTTGCAGGTACGCTTTGCCCCCGAGTGGTTATCTTGGTGGCCAGGTGTTTGGGGTGATTATTGGATTATGCGTGTAGAGGGTAACTATGAGTATGCCTTGGTAGGGACCCCAGATAGGAAGTATCTGTGGGTGTTATCTCGCGAGGCCAAAGGAGACTCTGCTCTCATTCAAGCCTTGTTAGAGTATGCGGGTGAACAAGGCTTTGCCATTGACGAAGTGCGCTATACCAACCCTTAGTGTTTTGTTGTCTTGATTAAAGGCCGCCCGATCTCTCTGAGTTGGGCGGGTTTTTTATTCGGAGTACATGATGCGTAAGGCAGGTAAAACCTGTTGAGCTATTTCAGGGTTTTTTTCGGCGTATTCTAGATTCAGGCAAGCGACCTCTACGTGCTCTTCGCCTAGAGCTTGGGCACGGCTACTTTGGCCGTGGACGATGGCATGAACCAATGCGTGGTGTTGTAGATGAGCGTGCTGCATCCAGCGAGGCCCTTCTTCTATGGAGGATTGCATAGGCAGCATGGCACTGGGGGCGGTAAATGGGTGACTAAGTAAGCTTTCCATTTGACGTTGAATAATGCGGTTATTGCAGTTTTTTAGAATTAAATCATGAAAATGTGTATTGACCTCGGCATAAGTAGCATAGTCATCCATGGACATTTCCACTTTGAAAACAGCAGCGTCTGCTTCAACTAAGCAGGCTCGTAGCTGTTGCTCTAGGCGCTTGTTGATGCCATTTTCTGCCAAGTGGCGAGCGGCATAGCCCTCGAGTAAGCCGCGCATACGAATGGAATCTGTGGTTTCTTGAGTGGTAAAACCGCGCATTCTATAGCCACCACTTTCCAAAGGCTCGACCAACCCTTCGTGTTCTAGCGCAGTCAGTGCTAAGCGAATGGGGGTGCGTGAGGTGTTTAAACGCTCTGCCAGCGGTATTTCAGCTAAACGCTCTCCGGGGGCAAAGCTTCCTTTCAATATAAGGTCTCGCAATAAGAGTAGAGCCCGTGATTGTTGGGAGCCCGCTGAGTGTAGATCTGACATAAAGCTCCTTGTAGCAAAAAGTCATCGTGTAATTATAAGGGGGCTTTCTTTCTTTACTGCAGAGAAATGCCCTAGTGAGTTCAATTGTATACAGTTTGTGTTATTTGCTCATCGTTAACCCTTGGGGGTTTTCCCTTCATTTTTATTCATCTTATTGATTATAAACAATAAATAAAAAATAACTATTTTTTAAGATACTTGAGATTTAAAGTTTTTGAACTTATTGTGTGCAGGAAGCAGGTTATTGGATTCACTGTAAATATGAGTTGGAGGAGAACGTCTTATGATGAGCCAAGAGCAAAATGATTTTATTACACGAGTAGGGCCTAAGGAGCCAGCAGGCCAACTATTGCGCCAATATTGGCAACCCATTGCTTTAAGTGATGAGCTAGAGGGCGTGCATAAAATCAAAGCAGTGCGAGTGTTAGGGCAGGATTTTGTGTTGTTTAAGCAAGAGGACGGCAGTTTGGGTTTGCTAGATAAACACTGTTCTCACCGCGGTGCTGACTTAACCTATGGGCGCCTAGAGGATGGAGGAATTCGCTGTCCATTTCATGGCTGGTTATTTGATGCGACAGGCAACTGTTTAGAAACACCGGCCGAGCCCGAGGGCAGCAAGCTCTGTACGCGCATCAAACAGGGCGCTTATCCTGTGCAAGAACGTTCCGGCATTATTTTTGGTTATTTTGGAATTGGTGAGGCTCCTGCTTTTCCCGAGTTAGATTGTTTTAATGCACCCGATACCCATGTTTTTGCCTTTAAAGGATTATTTGAATGCAATTGGCTGCAGGCTTTAGAGGTTGGGATTGATCCGGCTCATGCTTCCTATTTGCATCGTTTTTTTGAGGACGAAGACGAAACCGCCAGTTATGGCAAACAGTTTCGTAGTACCTCGGCTGATTCAGATTTGCCTGTGACGAAAGTGCTCAGAGAGTACGATCGTCCGACGCTAGAGGTGGAGGAGTCGGAGGTTGGCATGCGCTTAACCGCAGTCCGAGAGCTAGATGAAGATCAGCGCCACGTACGCATCACCAATTTGGTTTTCCCCCAAGCTATTGTGATTCCTATGAGTTCAAACATGACCATTTCACAATGGCATGTGCCGGTTGACGACCATAACTGCTATTGGTATGCCATTTTCACTAGCTTTACTGATGCCGTAGATAAGGAGCAAATGCGTGCGCAACGTCTAGAGCTCTATGAGTTACCTGATTATATTTCTCGTAGAAATCGTTCAAATAATTATGGCTTTGACCCAGTAGAACAACAGAAATCCACCTATTTGGGTATGGGTCACGATATTAATGTGCATGATCAGTGGGCCGTAGAGTCTCAAGGCTTTATCCAAGACCGCACCAAAGAGCATTTAGGTACGACAGATAAGGGCATTATTTTATATCGCCGACTATTAACTCGAGCTATTAAAGCGTGTTTGGCGGCAGAGTACGAGGCATTGCCTTTACGACCTACCGCAGAAACAGCGCATTTGTTCACTGGGCCCATTGCCATTGATGGTGTGACGTCACAGCACACGCCACAAGCGTATTTGGAATATGCCGATCAAGACCGCCGCAATAAGAGTTCGTGGGCGACTTCTGTAACCAGTGAATAGGAGATGTTATGAGCGCATTCATAGAGCGTCACCATCTTTGGACGTCTGAGCAGCAAGAGGCCGCTCAGGCCATTCAGCGACGCTTAGAGCAAGGAGAGTTTGATACGGTTCGCTTTGCTTTTCCTGATCAACACGGTATTTTGCGTGGTAAAACAGTGGTAGCCGAGGCAGCGTTTGAGACCATGCTAGCTGGTGTGAACTTAAGTACAACGTTATTGGCTAAAGACAGTTCTCATTTAACCGTTTTCCCTGTATTTACTACCGGTAATGGGGGGTTTGAATTTGAGGGCATGGGCGGTGCTTCTGATTTTGTGATTGTGGCTGACCCATTAAGCTTCAAGTCATTGCCTTGGGCGCCTCGTACAGGATGGGTGCTGTGCGATGCCTATATGCCTAATGGTCAACCATCCCCGTTGTCTACTCGACAGATTTTGCGTAAAGCCGTTGCCGAAATGGCCGAGCAGGGCTATGCCATGCAAGCGGGGCTAGAGGTGGAGTTTCATGTGTTTAAAACCACTGAAACCAATATGCAGCTAGAGCACTCTGGACAGCCGGGTGAACCCCCTAGTGTTGAGCTGTTAACGCATGGTTATCAGTATTTAACAGAGCAGCGTTTTGATCGTGTGGATGAGTTAATGCAACTCTTACGTGAGCAGTTGCAAGCTTTGCAGTTACCGTTACGCACCTTAGAAGTCGAGTTTGGTCCTAGTCAGTTTGAAATTACCTTTGCTCCCATGGGGGCGCTGGAAGCCGCCGATACGATGGTGTTGGTGCGTAGTGCGGTTAAACAAATTTGTCATCGTCATGGGCTGCATGCCACCTTTATGTGCCGGCCCAAAATCCCCAATGTGATGTCTAGTGGTTGGCACTTACATCAGTCATTGCGTTGTTTGCGCACGGGTAACAATGCCTTCATGCCAGATGAGGGCACCGATGCTTTAAGTAAATTAGGTCATCAGTATTTAGGTGGCTTAGTCAAACACGCTAGGGCAACAGCTGCATTTGCCACTCCAACCATTAATGGCTATAGACGCTACAGACCGTTTTCGTTAGCGCCGGATCGGGCGAGTTGGGCCAGAGATAACCGGGCGGCTATGTTACGGGTTTTAGGTGGGGCTGGGCAGACGGCTTCTAGGATTGAAAACCGTATTGGTGAACCAGCGGCGAATCCGTATTTATATATTGCTTCCCAGTTGTATTCAGGGCTAGATGGCATGCAGCAGCAACTAGATCCTGGGCCATCTGCCGACACTCCCTATACCAGCGACAGTCAGCTCTTGCCTCGCTCACTGGCGGATGCGTTGAGTGCTTTAAAAGAGGATGCATATCTCTGTGATAAGTTTGGTTCAGGGTTTGTGAATTATTACTGCTTTTTAAAAGAAGCTGAGCTATCTCGATTTAATCTCGCTGTATCCGAGTGGGAACAAAAAGAATATTTTGATTTGTTTTAAAGGAGGGGCGGATGCCAACCGTTATTTATATTAACTCCCAAGGAGAGACCTTTGAGGTTGAGGCTGAGGTCGGTCAGACCGTTATGCAAGCTGCTATTTTTAATAACATAGAGGGGATTGAGGCGGAGTGTGGTGGGTCCTGTTCTTGTGCAACGTGTCATGTGTATGTGGCGGAGGCAGATCAGGCATTATTTCCAGTACCCGATGAACTAGAGGATGAGCTCTTAGAGGGTGTAGCGACTGAACGTAAAGCAACTAGTCGCTTAAGTTGCCAGTTAGTATTGATGGACGATCATGAGCGAGTCACAGTGCAGATTCCGGAGGCACAATATTGAGTACTTTTGTTATTGTGGGCGGCTCCTATGCCGCTGTTCAAGCCGCCGTCAGTGCGCGTCAGCATGGCTACGATGGACGCATTGTCCTGCTTAGCGCAGAAAAGGAGCTGCCGTATCACCGACCGCCTTTGTCTAAATCTTTTTTAAATACAGAGATGCCTAGCTCTCGTCTTTGGTTACGATCCGAGGCCTTTTATGAGCAGCATCAGATAGATGTTGAGTTGGGTCAAACAGTGACACAGCTAGATCTGGGAAAACAACAAGTCGAGTTTGGGCAATCGTGTTTGACTTACGATAATTTGCTATTGGCCACTGGGGCGCGAGCGATGACGTTGCCTTGGCAAATTACTCCCGTCAAAGGGGTGTTTTCTTTGCGTGATTTAGCTGATGCACAGGCCATCAAAGAGCATTTACCTAAAGCAAAAAAAGCCGTTGTGATTGGGGGTGGTTTTATTGGCTTAGAGCTAGCTAGCTCATTAAGCACCTTAGGGATAGACACCACGGTGGTCGAGCTGTCTGAACGCTTGGCAGGGCGGGTAGTTTCGCCCTTTATCTCTGAGTACTTGTTGCAGAGGCATCAGCAGCAGGGAGTACGTGTTTGCTTAAATAGCCAAGTGGCAGGGGTAAAACACGATCAGCAGGTGACGGCTGTTGTGTTGGCCGACGGTCAGGAAATCGAGGCAGATTTAGTTGTAGTCGGCGTGGGAGCAAAGCCAAATACCGAGCTGCTCGCGCCTTTTTTCTCAGAAAATGTAGCGCAAGGTATTCAGGTGAATACCGAGGCCAAAACTGTGATTCCAGCAGTATGGGCAGCAGGAGACTGTGCGTTAACCTCGTTGAATTTAGGCGCTCAGTCTACGTGGTTGCGGTTAGAGTCAGTCAATGCAGCGAATGAACTAGGCAAGGCCGCTGGAGCGGCGATCGCCGGAAAATCAGAGCCTTTTGTAACAGCCCCTTGGTTCTGGAGCGATCAATTTGATTTGAAAATACAAATGGTAGGTATCGCTTTGCCAACAGATACGTTGGTTTTACGAGGTGAGCCTGAGTCGAAGCGTTTTAGTGTATTCCATCTACGCCAAACAGGGGAGATTGGAGCCGTACAGTCCATTAATCGTCCTGCTGAGCATTTATTGGCTAGGCGTTTGGTCAGTGAGCGTCAGCACATTGCGACTGCTATTTTGCAAGATGAATCCATCAATCTTAAAGAAGTGACGGCGTAACCGAGATAACTAAAGACGTCGCACAACATATATGCATGCTTTTCGAGGAGACAAACGATGAAAAAGCACTTTTTAGCACTGAGCTGTACTTTGGCGCTAAGCGCCTTTGGTATGGTGTCGGCTCAAGCACAAAATCAAGAGCCATTAAAAATAGGAATTATTGCCACTTACTCTGGACCGTATGCAGACTATGGCAAACAGTTTGATGCTGGCATGAGTATTTATTTGGATCAAACCGATGGTAAGTTGGGTGGTCGTCCGGTAGAAATTATTCGTAAAGATACAGGAGGGGCTGCCCCAGATAATGCTCGCCGTTTTGCACAAGAGCTGATTAGTCGGGATAAAGTGGACATTATCTCAGGTTTGGATTTTAGTCCTAACGTTTATGCCATTGCTCCGGTTATTAATCGAGCCAAAGTGCCGACTTTAGTGATGAATGCGGCTTCTTCAGCTATTACCGAAGCTTCTCCATATATTGCGCGTTTGTCTTTTACGGTACAGCAAGTGTCTGCCCCCATGGCGGAATGGTTAGCTGATAATGGCGTTAAGAAAATTTATACCGTGGTAGCAGATTATGCCTCAGGTATTGATGCGGAGGCATCTTTTAAAGAGGTTTTTGAGGCTAAGGGTGGGCAGGTGGTGAATTCGGTTCGTACCCCAATGAATAACCCTGACTTTTCTGCTTATATTCAGCGGATCAAAGACTCTCAGCCCGAAGGGGTTTTTATCTTTTTCCCATCCGGAGTGATGCCTTTATCGTTTTTACGAGCTTGGCAAGAACGAGGTATGGATGAAGCCGGTATTAAATTGTATGCCACGGGCGAGGCCACCGATGACAGCTATATGAAAGCAACAGGCGATGTGGCTTTGGGCTTGGTGACGAGTCATCACTATTCTTATGACCATCCATCTGCTGAAAATCAGCAGTTTGTCGAGGCTTATGAAACTAAGTTTGGTGAAGGCGATAGACTGAATTATTTTGCCATTACCGCTTATGACACGTTAGCTGCTTTAGACAAAGCGCTGACCGAAACCGAAGGCAATGCTCAGGGAGACGTGTTATTAGAAAAGCTAAAGGGGATGCAGCTTATGAGTCCTCGTGGCCCGATTGAAATTGATTCAGAAACGCGCGATATCATACAAACCGTCTATATCCGTAAAGTAGAGGAAAAAGATGGCAAATTAGTCAGCGTTGAGTTTGACCAGTTTGATCGTGTTAAAGATCCAGCAAAAGAGAAATAATTCTAACAATGATTAGGCGTACCAAGGCGTTGCTTTAGTACGCCTAAGCTTTAATGATAGGTGGAAGAATGGCGATAGTTCTCTTTGATGGAGTGGCCTATGGGATGCTGCTGTTTCTCATGGGCGTTGGGTTGTCGATCACAATGGGTTTGATGCGCTTTGTTAATCTCAGTCACGGTGTTTTTGCTGTGATCGGGGGCTATTTAGGTGTGGCCATTGCGGGTAGTACGGGTTCTTATGTATTGGCTTTGTTACTAGGGGCGGTAGGTAGTGGAATAGTGGGGTATGTATTAGAGCGCCTGCTATTTCGTCATTTTTATCGACGTCATCCGTTAGACCAAGTTTTGGTGTCATTGGGGGTTGTTTTTGTCTCCATTGCCACTATTACGTATTTTTTTGGTCCAGGTATTCAGTCATTTACTTTACCTGATTGGCTCAGAGGTCAAGTGCAGTTTTTAGGGCTAAGCGTAGGAGCTTACCGTTTATTTCTCATCGTAGTGGGCTTTGCGGTATTTGCGCTGTTGACCTTTATCATTCGTAAAACTTTGTATGGAGCCATGGTAAGGGCGGCGGTAGATGACCAAAAAATTGCGCAGGGCTTGGGAGTGAATGTCAATACTCTTTTTTCTTGTACCTTTGCTTTTGGTTGTGCCTTAGCGGGCTTTGGTGGGGCGCTGAGCTTGGGAGCCTTAGCGTTAGAGCCGACCTTTCCCATTAAGTACCTTGTGTTTTTCTTAATGGTGGTGTGCGTGGGTGGCGCAGGCACGATTAGTGGTCCTTTTGTGGCGGCGATTCTGGTGGGAATTATTGATGTGGCCGGTAAATATTATGTGCCTTCTTTAGGATCATTTTTAATTTATTTAGTGATGATTGTGCTTTTGCTTTGGAAGCCAGATGGGTTAATCACGTTAAAGCGCAAATAGGACAGAGCTCATGAAATATGATAAACAAGCAAAATTGTCGTGGTTTGACTTTGTCTTTTGGGGCATGTTTATTCTGGCTGCGGCACTTTTTCCTAATTACTTACCGTTTTTGACCCTGATTCTCATTTATGGGTTGTTTGCCTTATCGTTGGATATCGCCTTGGGCTATGCCGGTATTTTAACGGTGGGACATGCTGCCTTTTTTGGTTTGGGGGCTTATGCGGCGGGTCTAATTTCTATTTATATCACCTCGGAGCCGATAAGCGGTTTACTCTTAGCTGGTCTGATTAGTATGGTGGTGGGTTATGTGTTGAGCTTTTTAGTCGTTAGAGGCTCTGATTTGTCACGTCTTATGATTACCATTGGTACGGTCGTGTTGTTTGGAGAAGTGATTCGTCGCTTTTCTAGTGTGACTGGTGGTACGGATGGCTTGCTGGGTATAGACATTGCACCGTTATTTGGGTTGTTTGAGTTCGATTTTGATGGTCAATTAGGTTTTATTTATACCTATGTCATTGTTTTACTGCTGTTTCTTTGGGTGAGGCGCGTAGTACGAACCCCTTTTGGGTATAGCGTGCGAGGAATCCATGAAAACCCAACACGGATGTTAGCTTTAGGCACACCGATTACCAAGCGATTACGCTGGTCTTATGCTCTTTCTGCTTTATTGGCTGGTATAGCGGGAGCCTTGTTAGCTCAAACCAACCAGTTTGTGGGCATTGAAGCCATCAGTTTTGATTTGTCAGCTCAAATTTTGATTATGTTGGTATTGGGTGGGGCTGGACGTTTATATGGGGGTTTGGTCGGAGCCACTATTTATATGATTTTGCACGACGTATTTGCCGACATGAGTCCTGAGTATTGGATGTTCTGGTTAGGATTGTTTTTGATCTTCATTGTCAGTGTGGGCAAAGGGGGTATTGTGACCTGGTTTGATTCATTACGTCGCACAAAGGAGTAAGCATGACCGCTACGCTTTTAAATACAACAGATCTGGGTATTAATTTCGGTGCTTTTGCCGCAGTGAGTGAGGTGAATTTACGTTTGATTCCCGGGCAGCGTCAGGCCTTGATTGGACCAAATGGCGCCGGAAAAACCAGTTTAATTAATTTGCTCACAGGGGTATATAAGCCGACTTTTGGCTCCATTTACCTAGGAGAGGAAAATATTAATCAGTTGTCCTTTGATGCTCGGGTACGTAAAGGATTGGTACGAACCTTTCAGCTCAATACCTTGTGCTTGGGAATGACTCCTTTAGATACCGTTTTAATGGCTTTAGCAGAACGTGAGAATAAAGGGCATGTGTGGTGGAAGCCTACCTATCAGTTTGATGCCCTATACGCAGAGGCAGAGCAGTTGTTACAGCAGGTGGGCTTAGGCGATGTGATGCAACATAAAGTGGGTGAACTGGCCTATGGAAAACAGCGATTGCTAGAAATTGCCTTGGCCTTAGCCTTAAAGCCTAAGGTGTTGCTTTTGGATGAGCCTGCTGCGGGTATTCCTGAGGGGGAGAGTGATGAAATCTTTCATGTCATAGAGCAATTGCCTCAAACCATGAGCGTGGTGTTTATCGAACATGACATGGATTTGGTATTTCATTTTGCACAGCGTATTGCTGTGCTGGTTGCAGGGAAAATAATTGTCGATGGAACGGCTGATGAGATTGTAGATCACCCTTTAGTCAGAGAGGCGTATCTAGGGGCCGATTTCTGTGCCAAGGGGAAAGCCGCATGAGTGTGCTATTAGAAATGCAGGGGGTGCGTGCGGGTTACGGCAAAGCCACTGTTTTACAAGACATTAGTTTTAAGATCGAAGCGGGTCAAAGTTTAGCGTTATTAGGGCGAAATGGCGTGGGCAAAACGACGTTGCTGGAAACGCTAATGGGTAATACACAGATGTGGGCGGGAAGTATTGTATTTAAAGGACAGCCTGTAGATAAACTGGCCCCTTTTCAGCGTGCTCGATTGGGTTTGGGTTGGGTCCCTCAAGAACGAGGTGCTTTTGTGTCCCTGACCGTAGAAGATAACCTTAGGGTAGTACAGCGTCCTGGAGCGTGGGATTTAAAGCGGGTATATACACTATTTCCTCGACTAGAGGAGCGCGCTAGAAATTTTGGCGATCAACTCTCTGGAGGTGAGCAGCAGATGCTAGCTATTGCCCGAGCACTCATGACGAATCCTGATCTGTTGCTGCTCGATGAGCCCATGGAGGGATTAGCTCCTGTCATTGTGGCAGAGCTAGCTCAAGCCATTAAACAGATGGCATCAGAAGGATTGCCCTGTATTGTGGTCGAGCAGCAACCCATTTTGACCCTATCCATGACAGATAAAGCGTTGGTGTTAGAAAAAGGTCGGGTAGTTTTGGAGCAAAGTAGCCAGGTATTGGCAGATAACCCCGAGCAGTTAGGTCAGTATTTAGGCTTACGTGTGTAACTCAATTCACACAAAGGAGAAGACAATGGCGCACGCCAAAAAGCCTGTGTTAATCATTCAGCATACTCCAGTGGGGCACCCTGGAGCAGTATTGCCTTTGTTGGATCAGTTAGGCGTCCCTTGGATTTTGGTTTCTTTGCCCGCCGGCGATAAAATTCCCGATAATATTACCCCTTATGGTGGATTGATTATAATGGGTGGAGGTATGAGTGCTAATGATGATTTAGATTGGATTCACACCGAAATCCGTTTGATTCAACAAGCATATGCCTTGGGGGTACCTATTGCTGGGCACTGCTTAGGTTCGCAAATGATGTCTAAAGCCTTAGGGGCTCAGGTACGTAAAAATGCTCATAAAGAAATAGGTTGGCAGCCAGTGGTTCCTACTGACTCTTCTCAGGTACAGAGTTGGTTTGGTGATTTGACCGAAGCCATTCATTTTTTCCAGTGGCATGGGGATACCTTCGAATTACCCCTTGGTGCCGAACGATTGTTAAGCAGCGAGGCGTGTTTGAACCAAGCCTATGTGTTGGATGATAAGCACATTGCTATGCAATTTCATTTGGAAATGAACCCAGAGTTGGTAAAGATGTCTTTAGAGGCAAATGGCAAGGAGCTGCAACGAGAGCTAGAGGCGGGCAGCCCATTTGTAAATACTACTGCACAGATCCGAGCAGGTGTGCAGCACTATATGCCTCGCATGCATGAGGCGTTACACGCCGTGTATAGCCGTTGGGTAAAAAACAGGATTTAGCACAAACACCCCCACTGAATTGTAGTGGGGGTATTTGTATTAGAGTCCTAGTTCGGATAAGCCTGGGTGATCAAGGGGGCGTGGGCCAAGAGGCCAGAAAAATTTGCGCTCTTGCTCTGTAATGGGAAGGTCATTCAGACTGGCGTAGCGATTGACCATTAGGCCTTGGTCGTTAAATTCCCAGTTTTCATTGCCATAGGAGCGAAACCAGTTGTTCGAATCATCATGCCATTCGTAAGCATAACGTACTGCAATACGGTGGCCGCTAAAGGCCCAGAGCTCTTTGATCAGCCGATAGTCCAGTTCTTTATGCCATTTTCGTTGCAAAAAAAGCAGTACTTCGTCTCGTCCTTGGATGAATTCAGAGCGGTTACGCCAACGGGTATCGGTGCTGTAGGCTAAGGCCACTTTATGGGGGTCTCGGCCATTCCAACCGTCTTCAGCCAGACGTACTTTTTGTTGTGCCGTCTCTAAGGTAAAAGGGGGCACGGGTGGACGTAGTTCAGAATCCATGATTTGTCTCCTTGTTGGTTGAGTAGAATAGGTTAGAATTGCCTCATTATCATACCCGACTAGCTAAGGCTAAGGGTTACCATTAAAAATGTACTTTTACTTATGACAACGAGCAAACAATCTCCAACAAATTCAACCAGTAGTACGGTCTACTTTAGTGTAGCGCTAGTGATTGGCGTATTAACGGCTTTGGTGGGTTCGGCTTTCCATCAAATTGTAAAATACGCCCAAGTCATCGTGCCAGAGTTGCCTTTTATGTTGGGCTTAGATGGCTGGTTAGCTTATGTATTTTTAGCGTTATTTTCTATGTCCATGTTTTGTGGTGCGGTGGCATTGGTACGTCGCTTTGCACCCGAGGCGGGTGGCTCAGGTATCCAAGAGGTCGAAGGTGCCATGGAAGGACTACGTGAAGTCCGTTGGTCTCGCGTGTTACCCGTCAAATTTATTGGTGGGGTTATGGCTTTGGGTGCGGGGTTGGTGGGGGGCCGAGAGGGACCAACGATCCATATGGGAGCGTCCATTGCACAAGCGGTTGCCGAGCGCTTTAAGGTGACAGTACAAGACGCGCGTGCCTTATTAGGTGCGGGTGCGGGGGCGGGTTTGACCACGGCGTTTAGTGCTCCGATTGCCTCGGCGCTATTTATTATCGAAGAGGCCAGAGATACCTTTCCCTATAGTAGACGCTCGTACTATGCGGTCATTTTAGCGTGTGGTGCCAGTGCTATCGTCACCATTGCGTTATTGGGTAATCGTCCTTTTATGGCGATTCAGGCCCAAGTGACCCCCTTGTCGTTTTATCCAGTGTTTGTCGTGTTAGGTGTGTTATTAGGGGTATTAGGGGTTTATTTTAATAAAATGGTATTGCGTTGTTTAGACTGGTCGCAGCACGTTAGTGTGCGTTATTCCCCTTATGTATGGCCTGCGGTATTAGGTGCGATTATTGGTCCCATGATGCTGTGGTTGCCTAGTGCTACCGATGGGGGGGAAAACTTAGTAGAAATCCTTGTGACCCATCCCTTGACGCTAGGAACAGTGGTGTTATTAGTGGTGATTCGGTTTGTGATGACGATAACTAGCTACGCCGCTGGTACGCCAGCGGGTATTTTTGCTCCAATTTTAGCCTTGGCGACGGTGTTCAGTTTGCTATTTGGGCAGGTGTTGTCTTTGTTTGTTACGTTGCCACCGGATGCGATGGCAAGTTTGGCCGTCGCTGGGATGGTGGGTTTGTTTGCCAGTACCATTAGTGCACCGATGGTAGGGGTAGTGTTGGTTATGGAATTAACAGGCAACTATGCATTAGCTGTACCGTGTTTTTTATGTGCTATCAGTGCGGCGGTGACGGCATTGGCCTTAAAAGGACGACCTATTTATGAATTGCTTCTAGAGCGTACGTTACGTTTAGCAGCAGCGCAACGCTAACACGCTTAATAGCGATTTAACCCACAAGAGTTGGTGTGATTACATCAGCTCTTGTGGGTTTTTTTGTTGACAGGGGTCGATGAGCGAGGGGTGGTTGTTATACATGTTTTGCACTAGTTCTTGCATGGCAATGATATACCAAGAGTTGTCTTTTTTACGATGGCTAAAGATGATGGGGGAGCTAAGATCGGGATCATCAAGCAGGCGATAGGAAATGTCTTGGCGTATACGTGCGCTAGTAGGAATAATACAGACCCCTTCGCCGGCAGCGACTAGACCCAGTGCTGTTTGTAAGCTAAATACCTCGAGGGTATCGAGAGGATGAATGCGTCTGTCATGTAAGGCATTCAGCACATGATCGGCAAAGCTAGGGCGAGGTTTAGAGGGGTACACGATTAGAGTTTGATCGGTAATAGTGCTTAGGCTAACTGGGCTGAGGTCTTGGGCCAAAGGATGGCTATTGGCCATTGCCAGTGCGAGACGTTCTTCGCGATAGGTAATACGCGTTATAGAGGGGTCGTGTAGACGAATACGCCCAAAACCGACGTTAATTCGTCCTGACTTCAGCGCTTCAATCTGTTCAGCCGAGGTCATTTCTAAAAACTGTAAACGAATATTGGGATAGGTTTTTCTGAAGTCCTGAATCAAGATAGGCAGCCCACCATATAAGGAAGACGCCACAAAACCAATGGAGATTTGTTGTTGGTAGTTTTGGCCAATGCGAGTCGTAGCCATTTGCATTTGGTCGATGCGCTGAAGAATTTGTACGCTTTGTTCGTAAAATAAGCGGCCTGCTTCAGTGAGCTGTAGCGGGCGGCTATCACGTTCTAGGAGTTTTACCCCTAACGATTGTTCTAGGAGTTGAATTTGGCGGCTAAGAGGGGGTTGAGTGATGTGAAGTTGTTCGGCAGCAAGGGTAAAGCTGCGTGCTTCGGCTACTGCGACAAAATAACGAATTTGTTTGAGGTCCATGTTGTAGTCAAATGCAATTTCTAGTGGGGTGAATTGAGTAAAAACGAGGGGGCTCACTAGAAAGAACAGGTTTTCTAAGACGTTTTGAGTGCAAATTAAACCTGCCATTTAAGCTTAAGGCTTTTCTTTTAGGATTAAAACAGTATGTAGGGAAAACCATAGGTTTTCCCTTTTTGTTTTATTATCTTATTGATTTTAAACGATTTTCTTATCTCTATGCCTTTTTTGTATGGGGGCAGGCCGATAAGGTATTGGACGCTAAAACCGCTCAAGTCTTTAATAAGAATCATATAAAGACACATAAATTCAAAGGGTTTAGTGAAATGGTAACAATCGATCGGGTAGAGACGCTGGTGTTGGATTTACCCACTATACGTCCTCATCAATTAGCTATGGCGACCATGCATGGTCAAACGTTGATGCTAGTGCGTATTTATTGCTCAGATGGCTCAGTTGGGGTGGGAGAAGGAACAACCATCGGCGGGCTGGCTTATGGAGCTGAGTCTCCAGAGGGCATGAAGCTTGCGATCGACACGTATTTTGCGCCACTTTTATTGGGACAAAATGCAGATGATGTCTCAGCCCTAATGCAGCGTTTACATATTGCTATCCGTGATAATCGCTTTGCTAAAAGCGCAGTGGAAACGGCTTTGTACGATGCGCTAGGCAAACGCCGTCAGTTACCTATCTCCGAATTATTAGGCGGACGATTACGAGATCGTTTGCCGGTGGCTTGGACCTTGGCTTCAGGTGATACCGCCAAGGACATTGACGAAGCAGAGCACATGCTATCTGTGCGTCGCCACCGTATCTTTAAATTAAAAATCGGTAAGCGTGCTGTAGCCCAAGATGTGGCGCACGTGGCGGCTATTAAAAAGGCTGTGGGTGACCGTGCAACCGTGCGGGTTGATGTCAACATGGCTTGGACCGAACTCGAAGCTCGTTACGGTATTCCAGCGTTAGCAGATGTAGGCTGCGAGCTAGTCGAGCAACCGGTAGCAAATGCCGCTGCACTGGCGCGCTTGGCGGGTAAATACCCCATTGCCATCATGGCAGACGAGCTATTGACTGGGCCAGAGTCGGCTTTTGCTTTGGCCAAAGCGCAGGCTGCCGATGTTTTTGCAATCAAAATCGAGCAATCAGGTGGTATGCGTGCAGCTCAGAAAGTAGCGGCCATTGCCGAAGCCGCACACATTGAGTTATACGGTGGCACGATGCTCGAAGGCAGTATAGGCACCATTGCCTCGGCGCATGCTTTTTCTACTTTCCATGCGTTGGAGTGGGGTACTGAGCTCTTTGGGCCGTTGTTGATTACCGAAGAAATTTTAGAAACCCCACTGGTTTACCAGGATTTTGAATTACATATTCCAAGTGGACCGGGTTTGGGGATTACGCTTGATGAAGAGCGTGTTCAGTTTTTTAGTCGAGAGCAGCGTAAAAAAACCGTGAGTTTAGCTGCAAGTCGCTAAGTTATCTTTTTAGATGGCTCATGCCAAACAGATATGTTTAAAACAAGGAGACACCATGAGTGTACAGCTTTTTGATACAGCAGAAGTGCAAAATTTTCTACGCTTAGCCTGTGGCTTTGATTACGAAGGGGGTAATCCACGCACTAAGGAAATCGTGCATCGCATTGTGAGCGATTTGTTTAAAGCGATTGAAGATTTAAATATCACACCTGATGAGTACTGGGCAGGGGTCGCATTTTTAAATCGTTTAGGGCAAAACCAAGAAGCCGGTTTGTTATCCCCCGGTTTGGGCTTTGATCGTTATCTTGATATGCGTATGGATGCTGAAGACGAGCAATTGGGTCTAGCCGGTGGTACGCCACGTACCATTGAAGGTCCATTGTACGTAGTGGGCGCGCCGGTAGAACACGGCTATGCACGTCTAGACGATGGCAGCGATGAAAACGGTCATACCTTAATCATGCAAGGTACGGTATATGGTGCCGACGGCAAGCCCCAACCGGGTGCTCAGGTCGAGGTCTGGCATTGCAACACCAAAGGTTTCTACTCGCACTTTGACCCGACTGGCGAACAAAAGCCATTTAACATGCGTCGTACCATTATTGCGGATGACCAAGGTCATTACAAATTCCGCAGTATTGTTCCTATGGGCTACGGCTGCCCTCCAGATGGCCCAACTCAAGAGATTTTGAATGCATTGGGTCGCCATGGTAATCGTCCTGCTCATATTCACTTCTTTATTTCGGCAGACGGTCACCGCAAATTGACTACGCAAATCAATATTGATGGGGATCCATTGGTTAATGATGACTTTGCTTATGCTACCCGTGAAGGATTAGTTCCTCCTCTCGTTGAGTGTACCGACCCAGCGCGCATCAAAGAAGAAGGGGTAGAAGGTCCTTTTGCAGAAATCATTTTTGATATTCAACTGACTCCACTGGTCCAGGGCGAAGATAACCAGCTAGTAGAGCGTCCACGTTTGGTCGCTACCGCCTAAGCCACCAATTTCAATTATTGCTTTTGTTCTGTTTGTGCCTGCCGGGTCGAGTGATCCCGCGGGCAGGTGCAAACACGTGCCTTGAAAAGGGGTAAGTCATCATGGATAAGGTCTATGAAGTAGAGCAGCTGCTAGATGCAGCTATGCAAGTGGATGAACAAGCCGGTGTGTATCGTTGTCGCCGTGATATTTTTACCGATCCTGAGTTGTTTGATTTGGAAATGAAGTATTTGTTCGAAGGCAACTGGGTGTATTTGGCGCATGAAAGCCAAATTCCAGAGGTCAACGATTACTTCACCACTCATATTGGGCGTCAGTCCGTTGTGATTACTCGCGGTAAAGACAATCAATTAAATGCGTTGATTAATGCATGTGCCCACCGAGGCGCTACGTTATGTCGTCGCAAACGTGGCAATCGAGGCAGTTTTACCTGCCCTTTTCATGGCTGGACCTTTAGCAACAATGGCAAATTGTTGAAAGTGAAGGACGAGCGCACCACTCAATACCCAGAGCAGTTCAATACCGAAGGTTCTCATGATTTGACGCGAGTGCCACGCTTTGAAAGCTACAAAGGATTTTTGTTTGGTAGCTTGAATGCGGATGTACCGTCTTTGGAAGAGTATTTGGGTGAAACCAAAGTGGTGCTAGATCAAATTGCAGATCAGTCTCCAGAAGGGATTGAAGTTATCCGTGGTAATTCCAGTTATGTCTATGACGGTAACTGGAAGCTGCAAATGGAAAACGGGGCAGATGGCTATCACGTCAGCAGCGTGCATTGGAACTATCAGGCGACCATGGGCCGTCGTGAGCAAGGTGGCACGCAGGCAGTTGATGCACAAGGTTGGAGTAAAAGTGTAGGGGGCGTGTATGGCTTTGAAAAAGGTCATATTTTATTGTGGACCAATACACTGAACCCAGAGGTACGCCCTATTTACCAACAGCGCGAAGAGTTAGTAGAGCGTTTGGGTGAAACGCGTGCCAATAAAATCATTGGTCAAACTCGTAACCTGTGCCTGTATCCCAATGTGTACATCATGGATCAATTCTCTACTCAGATCCGAGTCACACGTCCTATTAGTGTAGATCAAACGGAAGTGACGATTTATTGCTTTGGCCCCAAAGGTGAAAGTGCTAAAAATCGTGCTATTCGTTTACGTCAGTATGAGGATTTCTTTAACGTGTCGGGCATGGGTACGGCTGATGACTTAGAAGAATTCCGTGCTTGCCAAGAAGGTTACAAAGCCATGAGCGCACCGTGGAATGACCTCAGTCGCGGCGCTCCTTTATGGATTCAAGGTGCAGATGACAACGCAAAAGAGCTAGGCATGACGCCTTTGCTAAGTGGTGAACGCAGTGAGGATGAAGGTTTGTTTGTTTGTCAGCATGATTACTGGTTGCAGGTAATGCGTGATGCGCTAGAGCAGGAAAAAGCCCTTAGTGCACAACAAGCGAACCAAGCCAACTCAGAGACAGCGGAGGTATAACGCATGGACTACCAAACAATTTGTGCTTTTTTGTATAAAGAGGCGCGTTATCTAGATGACCGTGAATGGGAAACCTGGTTGGAGTGCTATGCCAAAGAAGCAGAGTACTGGATGCCAAGCTGGGATGATAACGATCAGTTGACCGAAGACCCACAAAGTGAAGTCTCCTTGATTTATTACCCTAATCGTAACGGTCTAGAGGATCGCGTTTTTAGAATTAAAACGGAACGATCCAGTGCGTCTATGCCGGAGCCTCGTACCAACCATATGTTAAGCAACATAGAGGTATTGTCAGCGACGACGGATGAGGCCGAGGTGCGTTACAACTTTCATACCTTGAGTCATCGTTACCGTATTACCGATCACTATTTTGGCACGATTTATGTGACCTTAGGGCAAACGGAAGACGGTGTAAGAATCAAAAAGAAAAAAGTCGTTCTGAAAAACGACTATATCCGACAAGTTGTTGATGTGTATCACATCTAAGTGGTTAGGGAGTAGAGGATGAGCAGCTATAACATTGCTTTAAATTTTGAAGATGGCGTCACTCGGTTTATCCAGTGTGGGTCGCAGGAAAAAGTATTGGATGCGGCCTACCGTCATCAAATCAATTTACCTATGGACTGCTCGGATGGTGTCTGTGGTACGTGTAAGTGCCGTGCTGAAAGTGGCGAGTATGAGCTGATTGATGACTATATTGATGAGGCTCTGACAGAGGATGAGGCAGAGCAAGGGTTGGTTTTAACCTGTCAAATGATCCCGCAGACGGATTGTGTAATTCAGGTGCCTGTCACATCAACGATGTGCAAGATCGCTATCGCTCAATTTACGGGTACGGTGACTGAGGTTCGTACGCACGCGGATGCTGCGTACGAACTAGATATTCAGGTCACAGAGCAAGATGCCGTGTTTTTGGCAGGGCAATACGTCAATATTACGGTGCCAGGTAGTGCTGAACATCGCTCTTATTCATTTAGTTCAGCGCCAGCAGACACGGTGCTCAGCTTTTTGATTAAGCAGGTGCCTAATGGATTGATGAGTACGTGGCTAGAGTCCGCCGCTGCTGGTCAAGAACTACAGCTAACTGGGCCGTTGGGTAGTTTTTATTTGCGAGCTGTCACTAGACCACTGCTGTTCTTAGCGGGTGGCACGGGCTTAGCTCCTTTTCTTTCCATGCTAGCGGTGCTGAAAGAGCAGGGGTGTACGCAACCGGTCCATTTAATTTATGGCGTAACCCGTGATCAGGATTTGGTCTTAGTCGAGCAGCTACAGGCCTATGCTCAAGCTTTACCTAATTTCTCTTTTAGCACTACCGTTTCTGATAGTGAGTCTACTCACCCTAATACTGGCTACGTCACCCATCACTTAGAGCCAGCGATGTTACACGATGGCAATGTAGATGTGTATTTGTGTGGTCCTCCACCCATGGTGGATGCGGTCAGTGAGTACTTTCAGTCTCACTCCTTTACGCCCGCCAATTTCTACTACGAGCGATTTATTCCTAGCGTGTAAGCCGCTTTTTTCTGGCAGAACTTAATTTGTTGCACACCTTAGCGTGTGCAACGTGGCTCTGCTTTATTCAAAAAGGATTGCAATGAGTCAACGTCGTTTCCAAAACAAAGTCGTGTTGGTGACGGGGGCCGCCCAAGGGATAGGTCGCCGTGTTGCTGAACGATTAATTGAAGAAGGCGCACATTTGGTTCTGGTGGACCGCTCAGAGTTAGTACACGAACTAGCTCAAGATCATGTCGTCACATTAACAGCCGATCTAGAAAGCTATGCAGGGGCAGAACAAGCCGCTACAGCCGCTTTAGATCGGTTTGGTCGTATTGATGTACTGATTAACAATGTGGGTGGAACCATCTGGACCCGTCCCTTTGAGCACTACACCCCAGAACAAATTGAAAAAGAAGTGCAGCGTTCATTATTTCCTACGCTGTGGTGTTGTAGGGCTGTCTTGCCAACAATGTTAGCCCAAGAGCAAGGGGCCATTGTGAATGTGTCCTCTATTGCGACGCGCAGCGTTAATCGCGTGCCGTATGGTGCTGCCAAAGGTGGCGTTAATGCACTTACTGCTTGTTTGGCCTTTGAGACGGCTGAACGGGGGGTACGCGTGAATGCGGTTGCTCCGGGTGGAACAGAAGCACCTGCACGCAAAATTCCGCGCAATACCGAAAAGCCAAGTGAAGACGAGCAAAGTTGGTATCAGCAAATTATAGATCAAACCGTACAAACCAGTTTGATGAAGCGTTATGGCACGTTAGATGAACAAGCTTCAGCCATTCTGTTTTTAGCCTCAGATGAGGCGTCCTATATTACGGGCACAGTATTACCTGTTGGCGGAGGAGATCAAGGCTAACAACGGGTATAAAACAAACCAAGGAGGAGTAGACATGAAAAAAATAGACAGTAATGAAGTCATAGACCAAGCCAGCTTTAATCGGTTTCATTGGTCGGTCGTGTGGGTGTGTGCGTTGTTATTGATTTTTGATGGTTATGATTTATTCATTTATGGTGTGGTGTTGCCCGTCTTAATGGATGAATGGGGGTTGTCTCCAGTCCAAGCGGGGGCTTTAGGGAGTTACGCGCTATTTGGCATGATGTTTGGTGCTTTTATTTTTGGTCCATTGGCTGATCGGATTGGACGCAAAAAAGGGGTCATTATCTGTTTTATGTTGTTTAGCGTAGCGACCTTTTTTAATGGATTTGCCACCTCGGTCTTTGAGTTTGGGCTTTGTCGATTCATAGCGGGCTTGGGTTGTGGTGGTTTGATGCCCAATACAGTAGCGTTAATGAATGAGTATTCACCGCGACGTTCGCGTGGAACGTTGGTGGCCATTATGTTTAGTGGTTATTCCTTGGGTGGTGTGCTTGCCGCGGGAATGGGTATTTATATGTTGCCGCGTTTTGGTTGGCAGTCTATGTTTTTTGCTGCAGTTGTACCCTTGTTGTTATTGCCAATTTTGATGTGGAAACTCCCTGAGTCGGTGGGTTTTTTATTACGTCAAAACAAAGAGGATCAAGCGCGTCGCATGCTGCGCAAAGTGAATCCAGCTATCGTTTTGGATGAGACGGTAGAGATTATTAAGCCTAGCAACAACAAAGCCGCCGCCGTACCGGTATTGGATTTGTTCCGTGAAGGTCGCTTATTAGGGACAGTGATGATTTGGCTGGCTTTTTTCTGCTGCCTGCTGATGGTCTACGCCCTAGGGTCTTGGCTGCCAAAGCTGATGGCCAACGCAGGGTATAGCTTAGGATCCAGTTTGTCATTTTTGTTGGCTTTGAACTTTGGCGGCATGTTTGGAGCGATTTTAGGTGGTTGGATGGGCGATCGATTTGGATTGCCCCGAGTGATGATGGGATTCTTTATTTTGTCGGCGGTGTCCATTAGCTTGCTTGGCTTTAAGAGTCCCATGATTGCACTGTATTTATTGATTATAGTAGCAGGAGCAACCACCATTGGGACGCAGATTTTATTGTATGCCAATGCGGCACAGTATTATCCATTAGTGGTGCGTTCTTCTGGTTTGGGTTGGGCTTCCGGTATAGGTCGCATAGGTGCAATTGTAGGGCCGTTCCTCGGTGGCACTCTTATGGCAATGGCCTTACCTTTAAAGATGAATTTCTTGGTATTTGCGATTCCAGGACTTATTGCTACTCTAGCCATCGTTGTGTTTATTTTTTCAGTGCGACGTCAAGCTAGGGTCCAAACATTAACTGCGGTTGCAGCATAAGGAGTACAACACCGTGATTGATAAAAGAGTAGCCAGTGTGGCCGAAGCTCTTCAAGATGTACAAGATGGTGCCACCATTTTGATCGGGGGGTTCGGTACGGCTGGTATTCCTGACGCGCTAATTCAAGGCTTGATTGAGCAGGGCGCTAAGGATTTGACGGTCGTAAATAACAACGCCGGCAATGGAGACCAAGGTCTGGCTGCCCTGTTAAAAACAGGGCGGGTCAGTAAAATCATTTGTAGCTTTCCTCGTCAGGCTGACTCATACGTATTTGATGAGTTGTATCGCAGTGGAAAAATCGAACTAGAGTTAGTTCCTCAAGGAAATTTAGCTGAACGCTTACGTGCGGCAGGGGCTGGCATAGGGGGATTTTTCTGTCCGACGGGATATGGCACAGAGCTAGCCAAAGGCAAGGAAACTCGTCTGATTGATGGACGTTGGTATGTCTATGAAACGCCCATTCATGGCGATGTAGCGTTAATCAAAGCCGAGGCGGGTGATCGTTGGGGTAACCTTATTTATCGTAAAGCGGCTCGCAACTTTGGTCCCGTCATGGCGATGGCGGCCAAGCAAACCATTGCCAGTGTTTATGAGCTTAAAGAATTAGGCGAGCTCGATCCAGAGAGTATTGTGACGCCGGGCATTCACGTGAAAAAAGTCGTGTTAGTGCCGCGCGTGGCAACTCAAGCGGGTGGTTTTTAAGGATCAAACAGGTAAAGGAACGTTCATGACAAACGCATATCAGCCTCGTAGTCGAGACGAGCTCGCTGCCCGAGTGGCTCAAGATATTCATAATGGCGATTATGTCAATTTAGGCATCGGTATGCCGACAACCGTCGCTAATCATTTGCCCGAGGGTATTGAGCTGGTGCTCCATAGTGAAAACGGGATTTTGGGTATGGGGGCTGCTCCAGAGGCCGGCGCGGAAGACTATGACTTAGTCAATGCAGGCAAGCAGCCCGTCACACTGTTACCCGGTGGCTCCTATTTCCATCATGCCGATAGTTTTGCCATGATGCGTGGTGGTCATTTGGATATTTGTGTACTGGGGGCTTTTCAGGTATCAGCCAAAGGCGATTTAGCCAACTGGAGCACAGGTGAAGCTGGTGCAATTCCTGCGGTAGGGGGCGCCATGGATTTGGCGATTGGTGCCAAGCAAACCTGGGTCATGATGAGTTTATTAACGCGTCAAGGCCAAAGTAAATTAGTCCCTGAATGTACTTATCCCTTAACCGGCATTGAGTGTGTGAAGCGGGTGTATACGGATCTGGCTACCTTTGCTTGCTCTCCAGAGGGTTTGCATGTCATTGATACGGTGCCGGGCTTGTCCCATAGTGAATTAGAACGCTTAGTTGGCATGCCATTGCTAGCGGCAGACTAAGCCTTTTAACCTGTAGAGCGTAAAAAGTAATGAGTGAATCGGTATTTATTTGTGATGCAGTGCGCACGCCCTTTGGGCGTTATGGTGGTGGTTTAGCCTCTGTGCGTCCCGATGACTTGGCAGCAGTGGTGATTAAAGCCCTAATGCAGCGTCAACCGCAATTAGATGGAAGTCTAATTGATGATGTGATTTTAGGGTGTGCTAATCAGGCGGGCGAAGACAATCGCAACGTGGCGCGCATGGCCACCTTGTTGGCTGGCTTACCCATGACGGTGCCAGGGACGACGTTGAATCGTTTATGTGGTTCGGGTTTGGATGCGATTGGTAGTGCCGCACGAGCGATCAAGTCGGGTGAAACCCAATTGATGCTGGCGGGTGGTGTGGAAAGCATGAGCCGTGCTCCGTTTGTCATGCCCAAAGCCAATCAAGCCTTTAGCCGTCAAAACAGCATCGAAGACACCACGATTGGTTGGCGTTTTGTGAATCCTGCCATGAAAGCACTGTATGGGGTTGACTCCATGCCAGAGACGGCAGAAAACTTGGCGGATCAGTTTGCCATTTCGCGCGCAGATCAAGACGCTTTTGCTTTAGCTAGTCAGCAAAAGTATGTGGCTGCCTTCGAGGCCGGTTTCTTTAAGCAAGAAATTGTGCCCGTCGAGGTGCCACAGCGCCGTGGTGATCCCGTTATTGTAGATACCGATGAGCATCCACGACTGAGTCCTTTAGATGTGCTCGCTAAGTTGCGCCCAGTAGTCCGAGCCGATGGCACTATCACGGCAGGCAATGCTAGTGGTGTTAACGACGGGGCCGGTGCGGTGTTATTAGCCAATCAAAAGTTGGTGGATCGTTTTGATCTCAGCCCTAAAGCGCGCGTGGTGGCTATGGCTACTGCCGGAGTTGCTCCCCGTATTATGGGCATTGGTCCTGTTCCGGCAACCCACAAAGTTTTACAGTTAGCCGGATTAGATTTAGCCGATATGGATGTGATCGAGCTGAATGAAGCCTTTGCGGCTCAGGCTTTAGCTGTGTTACGAGAGCTAGGCCTAGAGGATACTGACCCTCGCGTGAACCCAAGTGGTGGTGCTATTGCTTTGGGGCACCCGCTAGGAGCCAGCGGTGCGCGCTTGGTAGCAACGGCCATTAATCAGTTGCATCAAACCGGCGGTCGCTATGCGTTGTGTACGATGTGTATTGGTGTAGGCCAAGGTATTGCTTTGATTCTTGAGCGAGTTTAGGAGTAAAAAATGACGTCAACCACTACTTTATTAGACACAGCCCAGGGCACATTTAGAGTGGCACTAGCAGGTCCAGAGCAGGCCCCAGCATTGGTGCTAAGTAACTCCTTAGGGACCACTCTAGATATGTGGGAGCCACAGGTTGCCACGTTGGCTCAGTCTTTCCGAGTGATTCGCTACGACACCCGTGGTCATGGCGGTAGTCCTATTACTGCTGGTCCCTACACGTTTGAGCAACTGGGCCAAGACGTGATTGCTATTTTAGACGCCCTGCAGATTAAACAAGCCGCATTCTGTGGTGTTTCTATGGGTGGCCATACGGGTTTGTGGTTAGGGGTGCATGCTGCTGATCGCTTTAATGCTATTGCGGTGTGTAATAGTGCTGCCAAAATTGGTACGCAGGCTGCTTGGGCCGACCGCGCCAACGTAATGCGCCAAGGCGGTCAAGCGGCTATGCAGCAACTCGCAAATAGTGCCCCAGAGCGTTGGTTTAGCCCAGCGTTTATTGAACAGAATCCACAGACAGTCCAGCAGGCGCAGCAGCAGTTAGCGCAACTTAGCCCCGAAGGTTATGCCGCGTGTTGTGATGCATTAGGTCAGTCCGATTTACGTAGCGAATTACACCGTATTCACTTGCCTACTTTATTGGTAGCAGGTACGTTGGATCCCGTGACGACGGTCGAAGATGCAAAAAATATGCAGGCAGCGATTGTAGAATCCAAAATCGTCGAAGTCGAGGCTTCGCATTTATCTAATATCGAAGCACCTGCGGCCTTTACAAGCGCGGTGCTGTCGTTCATGACAAGTCAGCAACCCGAAGAGAAGCTGACCCATTAATTTTCATAAGGAGTATGGCAATGTTGTTCTTAGTTCATATGGTGGTAGATATTCCTAAAGACCTGCCACAAGACGAGGTACAAGCAGTTTTAGCCAAAGAAAAAGCCTATTCTCAGGACTTACAGCGTTCGGGCAAATGGCCCAAGCTATGGCGCGTGGTCGGTGAGTACGCTAATTACAGTGTTTTTGATGTGGAAAGCAACGATGAGCTTCATAGCTTGCTCAGTCAGTTGCCGCTGTACCCTTACATGACGATCAAGGTGACACCGTTAGCGACACACCCTTCAGCTATCTAAGGGCACGTCACTAATCATTTCCCACTCTACGACTTAGCTATCTATAACTAAAAAACGAGGGATAGGATGCGAGACTGGTCTGCCACGGCTTGGATGACAGGATTTCTGGCCGTACTTATTTCATATAGTGGTCCATTATTAATTTTTATCCAGGCGGCACACGTTGGGGGCATGTCTCCCGAGATGCTAAGTTCGTGGATTTGGGGGATATCCATTGGTGCGGGTCTAAGCGGTATTGTGCTCAGCCTATGGTTAAAAGCACCGATTATTACTGCTTGGTCTGCACCGGGAGCCGCCTTGCTGTTGAATGTGTTCCCAGCGCTTTCCATGGCCGAGGTCGTGGGCGCGTATTTAGGCGCGGCTCTTATCACGGTAGTGATTGGCCTAAGTGGCTATTTTGAAAAAATTGTGCAGTACATCCCACGTAGTTTGGCGGCCGCTATGATGGCGGGTATTTTATTTCAATTTGGAATCAAAGCCTTTGCTGCGAGTACAGATTTACCTGGGGTGGTATTGCTAATGCTTGGCACCTATGTGTTGTGTAGACGTTTTGTGCCAACGCTAACGGTGGTCGTTGTTGCCTTAGTCGGTTTTGCCAGTGTGTATTGGTTGGATCTGACACAGTTACAGCAGGTCAGTATTACGTGGGCCAGTCCTATTTTTATCTGGCCCGATTTCAGTGTGTCTGCTTTTTTTAGTCTCACAGTACCACTCGTGGTAGTCAGCTTAACTGGGCAGTATTTACCGGGCTTATTTGTTTTGCGCCTAGATGGCTACGAGGTCCCTTCGCGTGCCATTGTTAGTGGTACTGGTTTGATTTCCCTTGTCGTGGCATTTTTTGGGGGCATTTCTATTGTGCTAGCCTCCATTACCGCTGCCATTTGTACCGGTAAAGAATCGCATGTTGATCCAAAAAAGCGCTATGTGGCGGGTATTGCTAATGGTGTGTTTTATGTGATTGGCGGTGTGTTGGCGGGCACGATTGTGTTGCTGTTCAACGCGATTCCAGCTGCACTGGTTGCCGCTTTGGCTGGCTTGGCGCTGATCGGTGCCATTATGTCTAATATTAAATTGCTAAGCGCTGATAATGCTTACTTAGAACCAGCGGTAATTACGTTTTTGATTACCGCATCGAATATGAGTATCTGGGGCATGGGCTCAGCTTTTTGGGGCATTATTTTGGGAATGGTGTCGTATTGGGTATTGGGCTTTAAAAAAACAAAGGGCTCAGGTCCTACAAGTACGGGAGAGAAACCATGACAAGAACACTATTACAACCTGAGCACCAAGCGGCCGTGTTGCATGTGCTTCCAGACTACGCGCTCAGTGTGCAACGCCTAGCGGTGTTGGCCCAGAACGAGGCCGCGCCAGTGATCACCGTGATTGGCAAATACAATCATGGCAAGAGCAGTTTATTAAATGAGTTGGTCGGTGAGTCGGTATTTGCGGTAGCAGATAAACGGGAGACGGTGTGTTTGCAGCGCGTTGAGCAGACTGGAGTGACCTGGTTGGACGCCCCTGGTTTAGATGCCGATGTGCACCAAGACGACGACCGCCATGCTGAGCTCGCTTTATGGGTCGAGTCCGACATCCGTTTAGTGGTGCATGCCGTCAAAGAAGGTGAGCTAGATGCCAGTGAACTCGCCGTATTAAACGAATTACAACACGATATGTTGAGCACACAGCGTCAAGCAATAGTGGTGCTTAGTCAAACTGATCAGCTAGAAGACGACCAGACTCTAGAGCAGATACAAGCCAGTATTCAGCAGCAGTTACCTGCAGTACAAACCTATCCAGTGTCTGTGGTGCGCTATAGAAAAGGCGTGGATTCCTGTATTCCCTTGTTTGTGGAAAAGAGTGGATTTCCTGACTTACAAGCGCAGTTAAAGCAAGCCATTCAGCACGTGCCAGCCGCCAGAGCTCATGAGCAAGCACAGCGTATCAAGCAGTTGCAAACGGCGCTACAGACTAAAAAAGAGCAAGTGTACGCCCAGCAGGTTGCCCTGCAACAGCAAGCCCAGCAAGCGCAACAGGGTTTTAGCCATGATTTACAACGTGCACTTGAACAGATTGCTGTTGACCTGCACGAGGTGATGCAAGAGCCTGAGCGCGATCATGCGTTGGACCCTGACACCATTCACGATGTGTTTACGATGACAGCAGGCAAACGCGAACGCTCCCAATTGCAAATTGCCTATTCGCGTGCGTGTATTTTAATTCGTAGTGTATTGACGCAATATGGCGTGGTGCATTTACCCAAAGCACAGCAGGTGGCGTCAGCGAGCTTAAGCACGGTGATGGTGGCGGTGATGGGTATTTCTGTTAAATACCGAGCCGATTTACGCCGCTTGTTTGGTGAGACAGCTGGGCGTGAGCGATTACATCGCGACTTTAGTGCCTATTTTGAGCGTTCCGAAGCACGATTAGCCTTGTTAGAGCGTATCACCCAGTTGCAAGCTGATTTAGTACAAATACAGACTGCTCTAGAGGTAGTCCAAACTTGGGAGTGTACGCATGAGTACAGCCTATAGCCAAGAAGTTGCTTTTATGAAGCAGGTAGCGACATTACGTTGCTCCGTCCAAGATCTGCAGGACGAGCAACAGCAGCAAAGTCTCTGGCTAGAGCGCATAGAGCAGGTGCTAGCAGCCGTTCAAATCCCAGCAGATGGTCTGACGCAACGTCATCCCCAGCAGCATGCTTTGCAGCAGCTGAAATCGATAGCCCAACAAAACATCCAGCAATGGCAACAGGCTAAACAAGACCTCGAACCTGTCTTAGCCTTGACGCGTTGGTTTGAGGACAAGGCTATTTTGTTAGTCTTTGGGAAATTTAATGCGGGGAAAAGCTCGTTTTGTAATTTTGTGGCGCAACGCTTTGCCTTTCACCAGTATAGCGTGCGTCATTTTACTCTAGAGCAGGGCGCTTTACGCTTTCATGAGGGGCCTTTTCAAGAGGGCAGCACAGAAACCACGGCGCATATTCAGGGGGTGATCTTAGCTGATAAACTAGTTCTTATTGATACGCCCGGTTTGCATTCGGTGACGGCGGATAACGCGGATTTAACGCAGCAGTTTATTGAAAGCGCCGATGGTGTATTGTGGTTGACCAGTTCGACCTCGCCAGGGCAAACCCAAGAGCTCGCCGAGCTGTCCCAAGAGCTAGGTCGAGGCAAGCCGTTATTGCCTATTATTACGCGTAGCGACTACCTAGATGAAAGGGTGGTCGACAATGCGATCTTAAAGGTTCTGTGTAATAAAAGTGCAGAAAACCGTTATTTGCAAGAAACGGATGTATGGCAACGTGCCCAAGACAGCTTAAGGCAAAACGAGCTATTTGACGATTTGGTGCAAACACCGTTATCTATTTCTGTGTATTATGCGCGTCAGCATGAGCAGGCAGAACGTGATCTGCAGCAAGCGGGTTTGTATCGATTGTATGACGGTTTGTTGGCCTTAATAGAGCCCATCATGGCGTATCAGTCTCGTAAAACGGTAACCATTGAGCAGCATTATTTACAAGAGCAGGTTAAACCGGCTGTGGCCTTGTTTATGCAGCGTCTAGATGACTTGCAGGCTCAGCTGCAGCAAGAGCAGCAAGCCATACCAGAGTTGACCCACGAGATGGTTACCGCTTTATGGCAGCAAACCATGGCCATTATGCCCAGTTTGCTTGATCGCTATACCGATCGGGCCCATGGGGCAGAGTTATTGTGCCAAGGGGTGCAGCAGGTACTTGCCGATCAATTGCTGAGTTACTTAGAAACTCATCTATTTATGTATTGCTTAGATCTAGAAGAGGTGTTTGAGCCGCCTCATTTCGTGTGGCCCACCTTAAATCTACAGGCTGAGTATTACGAGCAAAGCTATTTAACGCTAGAAAAAGGGGTGCTAGAGCAGCTCGAGGCCTATGCACGTGTAGTTAGCCTACAGGTACAAAGCAATTTGGATCAGCCTTTGCTTGCTTTGCGACAGCTACAGGCTAGCTTAGATACGCAGATGGTGTGCTTAGCCTAAGTAACATAAAAAAGAGCACCTAAAATAAGGTGCTCTTATGTCTTGTCGAGTCCTGCTAATTACAGGTACATGGCTTTACGTTCATTCAGTGCCAGTAGACCGCGAATCATACGATACAGCATCCAAATACCATTTAGGATTAGGACAATAGCGCCCACACCAACGGCTAGAGTCACGACACCAATGGCTGCCCACAACACACCAAACCAAAAAGTACGAATTTGCCAACGGAAGTGGGAAGCTAAATAGGTATTAGCGACCTCGTCTTTTTTGAGGTAATTAATAATAATAGCGGCAATTGCGGTAATACCTACAAAAAAAGAAGCTAAGTACAGCACATAGATAATAAGCGTTAGTCGTTGGGAACTGGAATTAACGACTTGAACGTCATGGCTGGTCATTGATGTGACTCCGTAGATAAATGAAGAGGGTTTAATCATAGCAAAAAAACAGAGTGGGCTGTTTTAAGTTGTAGTAAGCTGCAACCATTAGCGTCAATATTCTCTAGATGAGGGGTGAAGTGGTATGTCAATGGATACAAAGCTTCAACAGGTTCGGCTCTTTTGTGAAAATACGCAGCCTTATCAGGCGTCAGACGATAGGCTATTTATCGAGGCCATGCGTGAGCTAACTCAATGGCACCAAACTCATTGTGCTTGGTATGCTAGCTATTTAGAGCAAGCTGATATACGACCGGATCAATTACAAACCATAGATGATCTTGTGCATTTACCCCCTGTGCACGCTAATTTTTTTAAATACCACGAAATCAAATCCATTCCCGATGATGAAGTCGTGCTGCACCTGACGTCGTCCGGTACGACTGGGCAAAAATCACAAGTCTTTTTCGATGAGTTTACTATTACTCAAGCTCGACGCATGGTGCAAAACACACTTGAGGCCCGAGGTTATTTAAGTAACGAGCCGTGTAATTACTTGGTCAACGCGTTTGAGCCATATTCCGGTTTTAAAGTCGGCACCTCTAACACCAATCAATACTTAATGCGTTTTGCGCCGGCTGCTGAAGTGTTCTGGAGCTTACGTTTAGTGGCTGATCAACAGCACGAATACGATGCGTTTGGAACGGTGGCCGCCTTAGAGCGTTTTGCACAAAGCGCTGAGCCCACTCGAATTATTGGCTTTCCGGCTTTTTTACATTTCACCCTAGAACGCATGGCGGCTTTGGGTAAGTCCCCTTTGCGCTTACCTGAAAATAGTTGGGTTGTGTTTGGGGGCGGCTGGAAAGGTCACGCTAACCAAGCCATTGATCGCGACGAGTTCGTAGAAAATATTCATTACTGGTTAGGCATTCCCAAAAGCCACATTATTGAAACCTTTGGTTCGGTGGAACACTCTATTCCCTATGTAGGTTGTGCCGAGCAGCATCTGCATATACCGGTGTGGTCTAAGGTGGTGGTTCGAGATGTGGCTACATTAGCGCCTGTGCCCGATGGCGAAACGGGCTTTCTGTCTTTTTTATCCCCTTATATTACCTCTGTACCAGCTCATAGCGTGGTCATGGGGGATTTGGCGCGTTTACATCCTGCTGGCAGCTGCTCTTGTGGTAATCCAACGGCGTGGTTTGAGGTCATTGGTCGAGCCGGTACCTCTAGCAATAAAAGTTGTGCGGCGGCGGCCGCTGAAGTTTTGTCTAACCGATAATCACGATCACACTATCCGAGGGGGGAATACATGAACGCGCAGACAACAACCGAGTCCGAAGCGGTGCATTATTGGTTTGGACGCTGGGTGACAGATACCCAGCTAAGTGAGGCGATAGACACAGAGCTTGCAACGCAGATCAGTCAGACCTTGGCTCAGTCATTTCCATTCGAAGCGCTGATGGTGGCATGTCAGTCTTTAAGCCATGACTTAAAAACGCGGAGTGCGAGCTATACGTTATTACAGCACTACATGCAAAATTGGCTCGCTGCTGATGAGCTAGAAGGGGTGCTGACACAGCTGAGCCAAATTCTAGAGCCCAATTATCTACAGACCAAATTACGCAAAGAGCTAGGCACCACCGCTCCCAATATTCTTGAGCGCAGTTACCCCGAGTCCTACTATGAAATGTGGGCGCCTATGGGGTGCTTGGTCCATGTCATGCCGTCTAATGTGTTTGTGGTGGCTGCTTTGGGTTTGCTCGAGGGGCTGCTAGCTAATAATGTGAATGTGGTGAAGCTCAGTGCTCGTGATACCTCGTTTGCGGCCTTATTTGCCCAAGAGCTAGTTCGGCACGATAGCAGTCAGCGCTTACAGCAGTATGTGGCAGTATTACGTCTGTCTTCTCAACAAGACACAGTACTAAAACGTCTATTTAAACAAGCAGATGCGGTGTCGGCATGGGGCGGGGAAACCGCTATTGCTGCGATACGGGCTCAGGTGCCTGCACATGTACGTGTTATTACGTGGGGGCACAAGGTGTCCTTTGGTTATATCAGCCAGAGCTATCACGACGATGAGGCGACATTATTGGCTTTTGCTTTGGATGTGTGTCGTTTAGATCAACAAGCGTGTTCTAGTCCTCAAACGTTATTTGTAGAAACGGAATCCCCTGAACAATTAGTTGCTTTAGGGCAGCGGTTGGCCCGGGCTTTGGCACAGGTGTCGCCCACTGTACCGGCAGATTCGCCAGATAGGGCGGCTCAGGCTGAAATAACTACCGTATTAAGTGTGGCCAAAGCCGAGCAAGCCATGGGGCTCTGTCACGTGATCGAATCACCTAGTCATGATTGGCGCGTGATCATTGATTTTCGTACCAGTTTAAAACCATCGCCGCTGTATAGGACCATTTGGTTAGTGCCTATGCAGCGCCATGACCTAACTGCTGTACTAAGACCCATGCGTGCATGGCTGCAAACCTGCGGTTTGGCGGCGGGCTATCCCGAGGCCGCAGAGTTAAGCCGACTGTTATTGGCAGCTGGTGTAACGCGTATTACTCGACCCGGACAAATGGTAGACAGCTATAACGGTGCACCCCACGATGGTGTGTATGCGTTACAGCAGTTTATGCGACGTATTTCGGTGGAATTAGATCCTAGCTTTGCTCAAGTAGGATCCCTAGCACAACTGCGTGTCCAACAGCCCACTCTTACGGCCCAACAGACCCAAGCTAGCATCATGAGCAAATACGACTTTCAGCAATTAGCGAACCAAGACGATCCCGAGGCGGGACTCATTGTACGTAGTGGTGGTTCTAGTGGCATGGTGGCGTACTCGTCGTTTCGTTGGCCAGATTATGCACGGCAGATGCAAGCCACTGGTCATGGATTGGTGGCAGCAGGCTTAGATCCCAAAAAAGACGTGGTCATGAATCTATTTGCTGCGGGTTATATGTACGGCAGCTTTATTAGTTTTTGGACTATTTTAGAGCAGATGCAAGTGCGGCAATTGCCGATGACGATGGTGTCTGACTACGAGTTAATTGCTAATGAAATTATTCGCCATAAAGTGACTACCTTAGTAGGTATGACACCCCATTTATTGGGTTTGTTTACGCATCAGGGCGCACGCCTACACGCCTATGGCGGCTTAGAAAAAATATTTTATGGTGGTGAAGGTTTATCTGCTGCCCAGTACGATTTTTTACATAAAGAGCAGGGCATTGCACTGGTGAAATCGGCGGCCTATGGGTCAAATGACGCCGGGCCGATGGGATATCAGTGTGAGCACAGTCAGGGTGGTGTGCATCATCTTATGTCCAGTTTGCAGCATTTAGAAATTGTAAAACTAGATAAGGACGAGCCCGTCGAGGGGACACAGGTCGGACGTTTGTTATTTACCTCTAAGGCACGTAGCTTTCCCACGGTGACACGTTATGAAATTGGTGACTTAGGCCGCTGGGTGACTACCCCGTGCGCTTGTGGGCGTACCGATCAGCGGTTTGAGCTAATGGGGCGTTTAGGGGATGTATTTAAAGCGGGTTCGCCATTGTTAAATTACCAGACTTTTGCACGCTTGCTAAGCGAGGGGTTTCAATACGCAGGCAGACTGCAAATCCATTTAGATAGCGAGGGCGCCTATACGGTATTGCGTTTATGGGTAGATCATAGTTTACAGGCCAAACCAGAGGAAGTCTTAGACTATTTGTTTGAGCAGTACCTTGATTTACAAGCCATTCAAACGCTGAATCTAGCGGTACGGGTGTTGCTAGAGCCTCGAACCGAGGAGGAGTTTGTACGTGTGCAGGCCAGTGGGAAAATTCCTCACGTCTGCGACCATCGCGTCAATCGCGCTTCGGAGGAAATGCTATGACTGCAGCCATGAGTTGGCCAATGATCGATGCACAGCATAAAGCAGATCAACTGACGCAGTTATTACTTTTTGCGCGTCAAAATTCGCCCTATTATCGTCAACTGTATCAAGCCATACCCGAACAAAGTACTCGCTTGACGGATTACCCAATTTTGCATTTAGAGTCGTTTTGGCAAGCTAATGGAACGGAAAATAATCAAGTTCTCACTGCTTCACGTACGGATGGCATCACTTTTAAAAGCGGGGGCTCAACCGGTAAGCCCAAATATTCGGTATTTAGTAATGCCGATTGGGTCGCTTTTACTCAGGCCTTTGGGCAGGGCATGCGCCGTAGTGGTTTACAGACCGGTGAGTCCATTGGTAATTTATTTTATGCCGGTAGTTTATATGCTTCGTTTTTATTTATTACGCGCAGCATAGAGCAGGCTCAAGCCGGTATGTGCTATCCCATTGCTGGCATCGATCTACATGACACGCTTGCCATTTGGAAAGAGTTTAATCTGTCTACCTTAGCCGGGGTGCCAACAACGCTAATGAATTTGCTAACCTTACTTGATGAGGACCCTGCCGATTCTTTATCTCTAAAGCAGTTCTTATACGGTGGCGAACCTATGTTTGCCGATCAGGTTGAGCGCTTACATCAGTATTTTCCACAATGTCAGGTGCGGTCTATAGGCATTGCAGGCGTCGATTATGGCGAGCTTGGATGGGCTTGCCCCAGTGGCGAGTTAGGAGTGCATCATTGTTTTGATGACAGTACCTATTTGGAAATTGTAGATGATGCAGACCAACCCATTACGCAGATGGGCGTGACCGGTCGTTTGGTCTTGACCAATTTAACGCGACGGGTCATGCCGATTATTCGTTATCCTGTAGGGGATGTGGGGATGTGGGTAGACCCTGAGGGTACTCCATGGCGCCGTTTCAAGGTGTTGGGACGTAGCCAAGATGGTGCACGTGTTGGGCCTATGACGTTGTATACCGATGATGTTATGCAGCTCATTCAGGACTTTAATCGTCAAGGCACTGAGCTAAAAATTATTAACTTCCAAATCAAAGTTACCCATTTTGAGCATAAAGATGCGTGTACCTTGTGTTTGGTAGCCGATACGACAGAGGCTGATTTGTCCCAGCTAAATCAAGACTTATGTCAGCAGCTGTATCAGTTCCGTCCTATGTTTGAAGATTTAATAGCAAAACAGATCGTGCACCCTTTGCGTATCGAGTGGCTAACCCAATCTGAGTTGATGACCAATCCACGCACAGGAAAGCTGTTGCGCTTAATAGACCAACGCCATCAGAATTGAATCACTCCTAACTATTTATCATGACCCACTATATTACCAACACAGGCTTAGCTTGGATTAGTCTACGATTACCGGCTCATTTGTATGCGATACCTATGATTCAGCAAACGCTGTGCAGCCAAGCACAGCATTGGGGCTTTGCACCCAGTACCGTATTGCAAATGGAACTGGCCGTCGAAGAGGCCATCACCACCATTTTGCAGCTGACTCATGGCGAGCATGCCATTGATGCCCAGACACCCAGTGCGGGACATTTTGATATTCGAATTAGTGTGTTGGACCATGCGTTGCAGCTACGTATTACGGATTATGATTTGCCCTATGACTTATCCATGATCCCGTTGTTTTCACCATCAAGCAGCACTGACAGTGATAATAAACTGGGTTTGTCGTTTTATTTATTGAGTCAGCTAGTCGATGGCCTGCAAGTGCATCATCCCGGCATTCAGGGGCAAAGTCTAGAGCTAGAGTGGAAAGTCCCAGCAATTAGCTCTACAGCCATGCCCTCAACACCAGAGCGGATGCTTTCCATTGAGCCATCAGCGACAGATATTCAGATTCGTCCGTTAGCAGACAGTGATGCCATTTATGTGGCGCGTCTCATGCATCAAAACTATGGGTATTCTTATGTGAATCCCGATCTGTACATAGCAGAACGAATTGTATTGCGCACGAATGACGGGCGACTCAGTTCGATGGTGGCCGTGGATGCGCAGCAACAGGTGGTGGGACATTGTGCATTGATGAAAACCACCTCGACTAGCTCTGTCGTCGAGCTAGGGGCTGCGGTGGTGTCTCCAGCTAAACAAGGGTTAGGTATTTTTAATCGCTTGTGGCAATCGCTAGAAGACCAATTGCCGCAACGTGCCGAGTACGTGGCCTGCGTGCATGCGGTCACTAGTCATCCTTTTACGCAGAAAACCGTGCTTAGGCATGGCTATGTAATGAGTGCGCTGTTGTTGGCTTATACGCCATTAAGTCTGCAGTTTAAAAGTGTGAGCGATAAAGCGAATGCTGAACGGGGCTCGGTATACTATTGTTGTAAACTGCTGCAGCCTTTAGCGCCTTTGTTGGTGTATGTACCAGAGCCTGACCGGGATTTAGTGTTGGAGTTAGCGCAGCAGTTGCAGATGCCTTTGCAGTGTGTATCGAGTCATAGCATGCACCTTGATACAGCGAATACCGTACTGCATTATCACTTGGAAAGCAGTTTAAATAGTGCATTTATGCACTGCGATACGTGGGCTGCAGACGGTGCATTGGAACTGACACGCTTATGGAAATACTTGTGTCGCGAGCGTGTGGATACGTTGTATTTTTCTATTGATTTAACCCAAGCTCATGCACCGGCTTTAGCGCAGCAATTAAGACGTTTAGGGTTTATTAGTGCGGGGTTAACGCCGTACATGCCGTACCCCGCCACCTTGCTTTTGCAATATATTAATAATCAAACATTGAGTGAGCAGAATGTGGTGGCGGTGGGGGAAAATGCCGAGAAGATTAAGCAGCGAGTATTTGCTGAATACAAACAAAACGAGCTGTTAGCATAACGTTATATTGCTAGAGCCTGCAGAGCCGCTTCCTGATCAGGGTAGGCGGTCATAATGTTAAAAAAGCCGCTGATCTCAAACACATGATGTACATGGGGCTGTAATCCACATAAGGCAAAGTCGAGGTTTTGGGCCTTGGCCTGTTTGGCTGCCATTAAAATAAGACGTAAACCGGCGCTAGCCATATAGTCTAAACCATGCAGGTTAATTAAAATGGGGCCAGAGCTGTTTTTTATATGGCTTAAAAAATCAGATTCAATATGGCTGCTATTTAGGCTATCAAGTCGCCCTGTCAAATGTAATAGCAAGACAGACTGATTGTGTTCCGAGTGTAACTGAATGCTCATAGGTCTCCTTGTGGGGGCGCTAGGTGTTTATAAAGACGAATGCAATTATACGAATCGTGACGGCTATAGCTGTATTCATCCATTAGACGTTTAATAAGATGAATACCCATGCCACCAATATGACGTTGACTCAGTTCTGCTTGCAGGTCTGGGGTTTCATTATGGGTAAACGGGTTAAAGGCGAGCCCTTGGTCTTGAATTTGGCAGCAGACATGATCCTCATAGATCGTCAGACTCAGCTCAATCAGACTTTGGTCTGCAGGTTCACCGTGTTTAATGATATTGTTGATGAGCTCATCCAAACAGAGGCTGATATCAAATACGATCTGTGGGGAGCGTTGTATAAGAGGAGTTAAAAAATCTTCTATTTGTGGAACTAGACGAGCAAAGTCTGTCAGGTCGGGCGCTAGTGTCCACGAGGCTTGATGAATAGGTGGTCGTTGATTTTGTAGTCGTAGTAACAATACGGTCATATCGTCATTGGGTTCTGCTTGGCCTACAAAGCGGTGTAGTTGCTGTTTGAGCGTAGCAAATAGGTCTTGAGTCGAGCGGTGTTTGCCGTGCTCTGTTAGCCATTGTATTAGGCGTGTTTCACCAAACTCTTCTTGAGTTTCTGACATGGCTTCGGTAATGCCATCACTATAAATGAACAGCATGTCCGATGGGGCAAGTTGTCTGGAAAAACAGTGATAGTTCACTTCATCCCATGCACCCAAGGGTAAATCGTAGGCCACAGGCAGAGGGCTGACGCTGCCATCAGCGTGCCGTAGTAAAGCCGGAGGGTGGCCCGCACACGCATAGCTAAATTCGGTTGTTTTTGGATCAAAAACTCCATAGAAAACGGTGACAAAGAGCGAGGCAGGGTTACGCTCATTGAGTAACTGATTAGCAAAACGTAGAACGTGATCGGGAGCCTGATAGGTAGCAACAGCCTGCTTTAAAATGGTGCTAGACACCCCCATGAAAAACGCAGAAGCAATTCCTTTGCCGGACACATCAGCCACTAACACTGCGTAACGCCCATCACTGAGCTCAAAGCAATCATAAAAATCCCCGCCTACTTCGCGTGCTGGGCGCATATTGGCATAGATTTGAAACTGTTCTTTATGTGGAAATTCATGCGGCAAAATGGCTTGCTGCATATCGTGAGCTAACTGTAGCTCTTGGTCAATGCGTGCATAAAAGTCAGCTAATAAACGGTTTTTTTCCGTGAGCTCGTGCGTGCGCTGCTGTACTAAGGTGTCCAACACAAACTCGCGATGATAGACCTCAGTGATCATGGCTTGAAAGACCTTGGCAAAATGACCTAGTTCGTCGTTACGCTGGGTGACTAAATCCAAGTCAGTATTGTGTTCGGGCGCCAAACGGTGGCCTTCTTTGATTTGTTTGGCTTGCTCCATGAGTACATTAAGGGGGCGAATGAAACTACGACTAAATAGCCATGCCAATGCAATACTGCCTAGTCCACAAAACAGGAGAAAAAATCCATTTTTATAAAAAAGGGCATGGATAGGAGCCGCAAAGTTTTGATAGGGCTCGGCCACAAATACTGACCAGTCTTGATAATGAATAGGAGCGACGCCAGCGACAAAAAGACGAGAATTCAAGGTGAATTCAATACTTTGAGAGCGTTCAAAAGACAGGTTGTAATGGGTTTGCAAAGAGGGCAGATCGCGTAGGTGTTGATAGCGATAGTCGGGATTAGGGTGATAAATAATCTGCTCGTGTTGATCAATTAAAAAAGGAATGAGCACATAATCTTGAAAGCTACCTTTGATGAAAATCTCATCGACGGCTTCTAGATTTAGTTTAATCACCACTACTCCAATGACGTGTTGCGAGGCATTGAATACGGGGGCCGAAAAGAAAATACCTTTTTGATGAGTGGTCGTGCCTTCGGTTACACCCGTGACGTGGCTATTGCCTTGAATGGCAGTTTGAAAGTAGTCTCTAAATCCGGCATCAAAGTCCATGAGCTGAGGCAAAGAGGCGGTAAGCACAAGGCCATCTAAACCAATCAAACTGACATAATCGATGTGTGGCAAGGAATGAGTTAACAGATCTAAATCGTTATCGACTTGTTCTTTGACATTGAGTTGGTTGGGATTTTCTAAAAAACGGACAATGTCAGGGTCTTTGGCTAAGGATTGAGCAAAAGTATGATGTTGATTTAATAGGTGGTCAATTTGTACTGATAGATTGTGGGCGTTAAGCTCTAGGTGTTCTTTTTGGTCTAGCTCGACTTGGTTTAAACTGCTGTGCAAGCTGAGGTAGCTTAGGAGCGCTAAAGGCAGTAGCGAGGTCAGTAAAAAAACAATAATTAATTTATAGGTTAGGGGCCAAGCGCCAAAACTCATTTTTCTAAGTCGAGTTGATGCTTTTTTTCTGTGCATAAAGCTACCTTGTGAAATGCCAAACACCTAGCGTGATCAGTTATTTGCCATTATGGCCGCAATGCATTAGGTTTTCATCTTTTTTATTCCTACAGTGCGCTAGAGTAACTGCAAGCAGTACACTAGACACATAAGAAAGTATTTTCTTTTTTGGAGAAACCAAATGATGTTTGAATCGGTATTGATTTTATTGGTCGCTGTGGCAGCTGCGTTGGTATATAGCGGAGTCAAAATTGTGCCTCAGGGGCAAAATTGGACGGTAGAGCGCTTTGGGCGCTATACCACTACCTTACCCTCGGGGCTGCATTTTATTATTCCTATTGTTGATCGCATTGGCCGCAAACTAAGCGTGATGGAGTCGGTGCTTGATGTGCCTCCACAAAATGTCATCTCCAAAGACAACGTGTCTATAGTGGCAGATTGCGTTACTTTTTATCAAATTGTTGAGCCCCAAAAGGCCGCCTACCAAATTGATAATTTAGAGCTAGGTATACAAAACCTAACCATTACCAATTTACGTTCGGTGTTGGGTGGTATGGAGCTTGATCATATGCTCAGCAACCGTCAGGAAATTAATAGCAAACTGTTGGCAGAGGTCGATATGGCGACGCAGCCATGGGGCGTGAAGATCACCCGCGTCGAAATACGCGATCTGATGATGTCTGACGAGCTACAAGAGGCCATGAATTTACAAATGACAGCCGAGCGTAAACGCCGAGCCATCGTAACCGAAGCCGAAGGTAAAAAACGTTCTGAAATTTTATTGGCCGAGGGTGAAAAAGAGGCTGAAATTTTACGTGCTCAGGGCGAACGAGAAGCCGCCTTCCTCGAGGCTGAGGCCCGAGAGCGTCGTGCTGAAGCCGAGGCCAAGTCTACCGAGGTAGTCTCTAAAGCGATTAAAGAGGGTGATATTGCTGCGATTCAATACTTTTTAGGCACCGAGTACATCAAAGCGCTAGAGGGTATAGGGGCTTCAGAAAACTCCAAGTTGGTCTTAATGCCTTTGGAGGCCAGTGGCGTAGCAGGCAGTATTGCTGGTATTGCTCAGGTGCTACAACAAAATCTAGATAAAAAATAACGTGATGGAATTATTCACTTTCAGTTCGCCGTATTGGTGGCTCAGTCTAGGGCTAGCATTTATTTTGCTCGAGCTACTGATTCCAGGCATTTATTTATTTTGGATAGGTTTGGCAGTGTTATTCGTGGCACTACCAGCTGGTTTTATGGATCTTAGCGCGACCTATTTAGTGTTCTTTTTTGTGTTCTTTCTTGCTCTGAGTGTGTGGATAGGCATGAAGGTTCAAGCACGGAAAAACACTCAGGCTGACCATCTTAATCAAGGCTTGGCCTCGTATGTAGGCACCTTAACGACTGTTGCCCAAATAGATGCTCAAGGGCAAAGCCCTATTCGCATTCATTTAGCCGGCACCACCTACGCGGCCTATTGTGAGCAGGCCGTGCAGGTGGGTGATACGGTTAAAGTGACTGCGGTGGACGACGGTAAGCTTTTTATTCAAAAAGCAGCTAATGCCTCTTAGGCAGACGGGTTGTATGACAGGTCAACGCATCAGTGCACCGGTTTGTGTGCGTGGTTTTCTACGTTTCGTCTGTTGAAGACTAAAAACCATAGAGTTGTGCGGGATTACGCACAAGAATTTGTTCAATTAAAGCTTCGTCGTTATCCACCCAACTAAAAAACTCTTCTAATAGATTGGTGTCATCTGGCATGGGAGTATTAATACAAACATGAGGCCAGTCTGTGGCCCATAAAATATGTTCAGAGTTACTTTGGATAAGCGCTTTGGCTAGAGGAGCCACATCCGAATAAGGGCTTTGCGTTTGGCTTGTAAAACGATAGGCTCCAGATAGTTTTACCCAGGCTTTGCCTTCTTGTAAAAGGCGAATAAGCTCTTGGAAGCGAGGGTGGGAAACGCCGATATTTGTGGGCATATGACCCATATGATCGATGACTACTTCAACAGGCAAGTAGGCGAGGGTTTCATATAAGTCAGCAAACTCAGAAATATCGACTAAGAGTTGTAAGTGCCAACCTAGCGGGGCAATTTTATAGGCCAGACTAGTGACATCAGACACTTCGACCCCACTTTTATATAGTAAATTGATGCGTACCCCCCGCACCCCTAGGGCATGCATATGCCATAACTCGCTGTCTGGTGTGTGCTCACTGATTACTACTACACCTCTGAACTGGTCACCACTGCGCTCTAGGGTGTCGAGTAAGAGTTGATTGTCATAGCCGTAGACACTGGGTTGCACAATGACTCCGCGACTTAAGCCTAAGGTCTTTTGTAATTGCAAGTATTGTGTGAAGCTTGCGCTAGGGGGAGTGTAAGATCGATGCGCCGTAAAAGGATAGGTAGTTGCTTCACCAATAATATGAAAATGGCAGTCACAAGCATTAGCAGGTAAAGGGAGTTGAGGCTTGTGACTCGCAGGTAGCGGCGCAGGACATGGAGGCGCATAGGTTTCTCCTAATGTTGTCATGCGAGTGATCTCCCACCCTTGTAAGCCCCGAATACCATTGCGCTCAGCAGAGTGAATAACATGTTGCCAAGCAGCTCGTCGAGCTAAGTCGGGATCGCCCAAACGGATTGCATCAAAGATAGCTTGATATTCTTGAATTAACGTGGTTTTTAAGGTGTTAGAGCTAATCAATCGTTGTTCTAACGATGTTGCATCTAAGGTGTTTTGAGTTAGGTGGATGACGAAGCTCTCAAAATACTCATTGCCTGTTGCTTCCACAATGGCTTGCTTAAAAGCCAAACTCTTTTCTACCAAATTGGTATCTGTCCAAGCCGCTTGTCGTAGTTCAATAAACAGCTGCTGAATTTTTTCGAGTTGTTCTCTAGAGCGTCGTCTGGCAGCCATGCCAGCTGCAGAAATTTCTAAATCTAAACGCATCTCGTAAAGCTGACGTAATTTAGCTAAGTCACCTTGCACTTCTGCATTGTTGATTCTGAAGCCTGAGCGTAAGTTTTTCTTAGAAACAAACGTACCAATTCCTTGATGGCTTTCTACAAGACCTTCCGACTTGAGGCGCGCGACAGCCTCTCGTACTACATTACGGCTTACTTTGAATTGATCACATAACTGGGCTTCTGTGGGTATGCGAGCCCCAGCAGCTAGGTGACCTTGACGTATTTCTTGTTGTAAGTAGTTTGAAATTTCAACAGAGAGTTGGCGGCGAGCGGTTGTAACAGGTTTCTTCATCGGCAATTTATTAATAAGTAGAAGTTTTTAGCCTAAGGCCAGAAAGAAAGAGCTGAGGAATACGATGCCACTATGATACCACCGCTCTTGACCTGCTACTCATATTAACTTGTAGGACATGTGCTTTCAGGAGGTTTTCGTGTGTTTTCTTAACTCGTTGATTTTTAGTGGGTAAGCTTGTTTTTCAATGCCAATTTAAAAAATAGTGGAGCCTTGCATAAAATGCTTGTATGATAATGATCATATATTGTAGGACAACTTGTTTTGCTATATACCAACAATTCAACTAATTAGGATTTAGAGACAATGAGCTTACTGTTCAAACAAACTACATTGAAAAAGGTGGCGAGTCTGTGTGCATTGGCTACTGCGATGACAGTTGCTGGTGTGGCCTCTGCGGCGACAACGATTCGCTTAGGTTGGACCACCGCAGATAGCGAAATAGATCCCTATGCAATTACTGCTCGTTATTTTAAGGAGGAGCTAGAGGCGGCTGCACCTGGTGAGTTTAATGTGCGCTTTTTCCCTAGTAATCAGTTAGGTAACGATACTGAGATGTTGCAAGGCATGCAAATGGGAACGTTGGATGCCGGAGTGATTACGGGAGCTCAGATCAGTACATTTGATCCCGCTTTTCAGGTTTTGGATTTACCTTTTTTATTTGAAGACAGTGCAGAGGCTCATCGAGTTCTCGATAGTGAAGCAGGACAAAAATTGCTGGGAAGACTGGAGAGTAAAGGCATTGTTGGCCTAGGCTTTTCAGGGGCTGGTTTTAGACACACGATTAATAATACTCGTCCTATTCAAGAGCCCAACGATCTAAAAGGAATTAAATTACGTGTGCAGCCTAGCAGCATTTATTTAAGTAGTTTTCAAGAGCTTGGAGCGAATCCCGTCGCTTTACCTTGGAGTGATGCGTTTACGGCAGTTCAGCAGAAAACGGTAGACGGATTAGAGATACCTTTAGCCGTAATTTATGCCAATAAATATGCAGAGGAAGTGAAGCATTTATCGTTAACGAACCATACCTATAATGCGTTGGGTGTACTCCTGTCCAAACGCACCTTTAATAAGCTCACAGCAGAGCAGCAGGATATAGTTCGTCAGGCAGCAGCAAAAGCGATTGCTAGACAGCGGATTACAGTGGATCAGAATGAAAAAGACTTATTGGAAAAAGTTCAGGCTGAAGGAATGCAAGTTAACTCCATGGCAGATATTAATAGTTTCCGTGCAGTAGTGAAGCCTATTTATGACCAATATAGTGGGCAGATTGGCTCAGAGACGTTTGATAGTGTTATGACACAGATTGCTCAGTAATTAGGAACAGCACGGAGAAGCGGTAAGTGTGAACGTATCGCGTGCCGAGAATGAGAAACAAATATGGTTGAGGGACTCCTATGCAGACCTTTTTGATTGGCTTAAGTCGAGTGATTAGCAAAGGAACCGCCCTGGTAGGGGCGGCGTGCGCGCTAGTGATGGTTTTTTCTTTACTCGATGGTGTTTTTTTTCGCTATGTATTTAATGCCGCCCCAGCTTGGACAGATGAAGTGGCTCTTTTAGCTTTTAGCTGGAGTACGCTGCTATTCGCGAGTGTCCTTGTTCAAGAGCAAGGGCATGTACGCATTACTATGCTGCTTTCTGCCTTACCTAAACCTGTAGAAAGATTTATTGATAAGGTGGGAATAGTACTTGTTTTAGTGTTTGGTTTATTGCTGGTTTGGGTAGGATGGCAGTTTGTTTTATTTACAGATGGTCAGGTATCACCAACATTGCGTTATCCCATTTGGTTGCAGAGTATAGCTGTGCCTATATGCGGTGTATTAATTTTTATCCATTCGTTGGCTTTGCTGTTTAGCAATATGAATAATCCATCTTCTCCAGGAGAAGTAAAATGATTTCGGTAGGATTAGTATTAATTATCGGATTGTTTGTACTGCTATTGCTAGGTATTCCGATTGCGTTCACGTTAGGAATCTTAACAGCGATTGGCCTATGGATGGCTGATTTTGATTTAATGATTTTAGTGCAACGTCTTATAGCTGGTAGTACCGTCACTAGCTTGTTGGCTATTCCTGGTTTTATTATTGCTGGCGATTTAATGAGTGCCGGTGGGCTTTCTAAGCGTCTAGTTCGAATCGCTTCTACATGTTTTGGGCATTTTACGGGTGGCCTATCCATGTCCACCGTAGCAGCGGGGACTTTTTTTGGAGCTATTTCTGGTTCTGCTCCAGCGACTACAGCCGCCGTTGGGTCAGTGATGATCGATGAGCTAGAGAGAAAGGGCTACAGTCGCGGTTACAGTGCCGCTTTAGCTACTTCAATTGGACCATTGGGACAAATGATTCCACCTTCTATTCCAATGATTATTTGGGGTGTTTTGGCAGAGGAATCCATTTCTAAGTTATTTCTAGCAGGGGTCATACCTGGTTTATTGGCTGCTTTTGGCTTTTGCGTGGTTAGTGTTTTATATGCTCGTAAACATAATATAGGTAGAGAAGAAAAACCGACATTCGGCACTTTAGTGGGTGCTTGTCGTGAAGGCTTTTGGGCTTTAATGGCTCCCGTTGTGATCTTAGGTGGAATTTATGGTGGGATTTTTACTCCTACTGAAGCCTCTATGGTCGGTGCTTTATATAGTTTAATTATCGGGTTATTTGTTTATAAAGACCTTGCATGGCGAAATTTATATTCTATATTGCTTAACTCATTGCGTACCTCTACTATCATTATGTTTATTATTGTGATGGCATATGGGTTTGCTTGGATTATTGCAATAGAGGAAATTCCGGCGCAAATTAGTGATGTTTTACTTAGCCTGACTTCTAATCCTTTATTACTGTTATTGTTACTTAATTTACTGCTTTTTGCTTTAGGCGCGGTGATGGATACCGTTTCCGCTATGGTTATTTTAAGTGGTGTGCTAATTGCAGTAGGAGAGCAAATAGGTTTAGAGCCTATTCAGTTAGGGGCAATGGTTGTTATTAACTTTGCTGTAGGTATGGTGACACCACCCTTGGGGTACTCATTGTTTGTAGGCTCTAGTATAAGTGGCCTAAGTGTTGAAGCGGTGACACGTCATTTATGGCCGTTCCTGATAGTTTTAGTGGCGGTGGTAGGGTGTGTAGCCTATATCCCAGCTGTGACTCTTTGGTTACCTGGTTTGGTAGGGTAGAACAAGCATGGGAGTTGAATCGATTATTTCTTCTTGTACTGCACCGACCATTCCTGGGGCAGATTTGAATCCTAAATTACCTCAAGATCGTTTACCTGTTGGGTCATGTGATACCCATGCACATTTATTTGGCCCTGAGGTGAAGTACCCCTACCATATAGCACGTTCTTATACTCCGCCTGATGCGACGTCGGCTCAGTATAAAGCTATGTTGAAGACGATGGGTTTCACTCGTGCTGTGCTAATTCAACCTAGCGTATATGGAACAGATAATCGCTTGATGCTAGATTATTTGCTTCAAGCTCAGGCAGATCCAGATATAGAGTGGCGTGCTGTGGCGGTAGTGGACTCAACGGTTACTGAGCAAGAGCTATTGCACATGCATCACCTTGGGGTGCGAGGCGTGAGGGTGAACTTGGTGTTTCCCGGAGGGATTGCCTTTGAGGAGGTAATCCAATTAGGTCATCGAATTGCTCCTTTAGGATGGCACATTCAATTGTTAATCGATGTATCGACCTTTGAGCATCTAGAGCAACGAATCACCCAACTACCTGTGCCCGTAGTGATTGACCATATGGGACATTTAGCAACGTCTAAAGGGATAGAGAATCCGGGTTTTCAAGTATTACTTAAGCTAGTAAAGCAGGGGTGTGTATGGGTCAAGCTGACGGGATCCAATCGCATCACGCAACTTGAATCAGCGCCATTTTATGACGTGGATGTTTTTTTCTTGAGTTTGCTTGAAGCGAACGCTAATCGATGTTTGTTTGGCACCGATTGGCCGCATGTGCAGATACCTACGCCTATCCCGAATGATGGTGACTTGGTCGATGAGTTTCTTCGATTAGTGCCTGATGAAGCAAGGCGTTGGCAGATTTTGGTGCATAATCCAGCCCATTTATATGGTTTTTAAATTGGCTGGTGTTGCATAGAGCTAGAGTCTTCTAATTGTGGTCAGCGCTCTCAATAGTTGGTTCAGCTTGCAGGGTACTTAAGGACTGAATTCGGTATTTTACCGAATTCAGTCCTTTTCGTTGATCTGTCAGTGATAGCTGATACGCCTTTTATTGGTAAAGGCTGTCTTTGTCACATTTAATTTTGTTTTGAGGAGGTCGGGCTTGATGGGGTTGAGTTAGTGCTGCTTTTATCTAGTGGAAACAGCAACTGGTTAATCAGATCATCACTAATGGGCTCACCCGTAACCAAGCGTGCTAGGATCTCTGCACCGAGTGATTGCAACGATAAAATGACATCAGGATTAACCTGTTTGATTTTATTTAGATGAATGGGTGTATTGACTAGAGCGACGGTACGCATTTGTGTGCCGCCTGCCTCACGAGCTGCCAGCACGATAAACGCATTTTCTGCATCGTCATCGCGTAGGGCTAATACATAGGTGGCATGAGGGGCATTCGCTTCATTGAGCACATCAGAATCGGTTGGGTCGCCCACGACAATGTCGGCATTGGCAGGGTAGTCATGATTCATGCCAGTAGGCACAATAACCACGACTTCGTGTCCGTTTTTAGATAGAGCGTTATAGACGCTGTAGGTTAAGGCATTAGCGCCTACAATAATGATGTGATTTTTTTTCATACGTTTGGCGTGTTTGTCTTTAAGTAAATATTGAATACGACCTTGGACTAGCGGGCCTACGACGGCACTCATTGACGTTGCAAACAGGGTAATGCCCAAAATAATCATTGAGTTTGTAAAGAGGCGACTGTGCGAGGTGCTAGGGACTATATCTCCAAAACCGACCGTCGACATCGTGACAATAGCAAAATAAAAAGCATCAGACAGGTTGGTAATGTTCGGTGTGTATTCTTTGCCAAGATACAGGACGCCAAATATGGAGTAGGTCAGCAATAGCACTACCCCCAAGGCCGCAAACAAGGTTCCTGAAATCACGCTGGCTTGATTAAAACGACGACCGTATAGGGCTAACAAAGCAATGACTGCTAGCAGGTAGCTATTAACACTTTTTTCACTGATTAAACCGGTGCTGTAAAACAGGTCATAGCTGAGGTTACACAGCAGTAAAAACAAGCTCATAAACCATGCCGTACGAGCGCGTAACACCAGACCAATGGCGTTAGTTACCAAGCCAGCCCCCAACATGACGGCAAATAAGACTTCTATGAATAAGGAGTCAATGAGCTGGTGTAAGTCCTCAAGATGAAGCCAGCTGGTGGTGGGGGTTTTTAATAAAACGTAGACCTCGGGCAAAGAGGCCTTGAGTAAAATAATGCCATGCGTTGCAATCAAAACAGCCAATACCCAATGCAAGGGCAGTCGACTATAGCCCTGTTTTAGAGAGTGGCTGAGGTGTTGCCAATGGATTTTAAAGGGGGAGGAGGGTTTAGGGATTGGCATAGTCATGATAATAAGAACATTAAGTGACAAACCATAATGGAATCTGTGGTCCTTTTCAACCTATCAGAGCATAGTTAAGCTGCCTAGTCTAGGTAAAAAGAGAATCGCGACTAATGCTGCGATTCTCTTTTTTGATTCTGCTAATTAGATCGAATCATTTACCATTGATAACGAGCATTGATCATGCCGCCATAGGCGCGCTCGCCTTTGGTGCCGGCCTGACCATAGATATTACCCGACAGAAATACATGGCGACTGATTTGACCATCGGCCCCCAGTTTTAGCTGACCTGAGTTGCGAGAAAGATCTACGTCCATGGTGTTATCGCCTGTGCGAACAGAGACTTCGCTGTTATGTAGCCAGTTAACTTCCATAAAGGGGCGTAAGCGTCCGGTTTGATCCTGGCGAGGATCGATTAATGGTGCAAAGCGTACCCCCATCCGAGTTTGCCAACCACTGTTTTTGCCTGGGTTCATGCGCATACCTGATAGCACGGTTTCATCTGCTTTGTAGTGGCTGTAGACGACTTGTGCATTTGGTGTAATGACCAGATTACCTAGGATGCTCTCGGCACTAAAGGGTTGGAAACCATAACCTCCCTCTAAAGACAGAGATAACAATTTAGCGTTATAGCGTACGGACCCTAGTTCGCTGCTTAGAGTGTGGTTGAGGTGACTGTATTGGAACCACGTATCGCCATAGGCTCCCACGTTACTGCCGGCATTTTCATAGACGGTTGCATAGGCGCCTACGGAGTACCCTTTGGTTTTGCCATGCGCTGTGACATCTTGGTGGGTACGCGTTCTGGGCAGGTAAAAGGTTGATTTGGCATCGGTGCGTGCTTCACCATAACCAGCTAACCAACCCACATGCAGCTTGGCGTTGTCTCCTAGATGATGCTGGAACAGGTCGCCTCCAAACTGCACAACGGTATGATTGGTATCCACATCTAAGCGACCTTCGCTCAGGGATAAATCACGATCATGACCTGCTTGGATTCTGACCCAGACATTGCGGCCGGACTGATCGCCGGGGGTTTCTGAGGCAATACGATCATGCAGTTGGTGCGTAAACAAGCGTTTAGAAGCGAGCTTGTTCCCTATATAAGCGCCTGTTTCGGGTGAAACGTTTTGGTAGGTAGGGGTGGTAGGAGGTGTGGGGTCTATCGGGGCAGGAGGATCTACTGGTCCCGGATCAACAGGCGGAGGGTCGATGGGACGCTCTACATAGGATGACACTAAGTACCAGTCGTCTTCAATGCCATCGTGACCGCCTCGAAGTAGGCTGTAATCACAACCATGATCCGCAATGGTTTCCGTGCTAGGGCGATAGCCGCGACTGGTAGGGCTTAAGACAAAGTTGCCCTCGTGGGTGGTCGCACCATTGATGGTTTCAATCACAAGAATACCCGTATTGGTTTGACTTCCATCACCCCCAGTGTTGTTGACTTTAACTAATGAGGTTCCTGTGGTGGTGCCACCATCAATAATCATTAAGTCACTACCGGAATCATCACCCCCTAAATAGGTGTTCATGATGATAAAACCATCACCCGAGTAGTTGTGGGTGTGTAGCACCTTGAACTCATCATTGGTTTCGGTGGGGTGTAAAAAGACGACATGACCCTCGTTTGCTAGATGGTGTACCGAGGAGTCATCGCTAATATGCCAAGCACTGCTGGTGTCTAGGCTAAGACGTGTAACTTCACCTTGATCTATTTCACGTACGGCACCAGTGAAAGCGGTCCTGTTAGCTAGACTAATGGTAGCAAAGCCACTTTCGATTTGGATGTGACCGTCTAAGAGCCCACCACTGACATTAAGTGCTAGATCGTTAGTTTCTATGGAGGTGGTAACCCCACTGTTGGTAAGGCTAACGGGGCGAGATTGCAGTAATAGACCTTGGCTTGGGTCGCCACCGGCGCGAGCATTAATGGTGGAGTCAGTGAGGTTAATCTCATGATTACCGCCGGTGATCAACAGCGCTACCCCATCTTGGGTATCTATACTGCTGCCATTGCTTAGGGAAAGTTGCTGGGTATTGGTTTGATTGGCTGCGGTGATATAGCTCCAGATCCCATGGGCGTCGGCACCTTGGGTGGTAATTTGTGTGCTGTCCAGCTCGAGTCTACCTTGGTCAGTTCGGATGGCACCAATGGCCCCAGCACCCGTAGTTTTGACCTGTGTGTTGGTGGCTTGAATGAGGGCATTGTTCTCGGTATATAGAGCATGTGACCCCGCACCATGAGTGGTAACGCTAGAGTTTTTTAGTAGGATACGGGCATTGGCTTGTCTAGCTCGGGCTCCGCCGGCTCTATCGCCATGGGTAGTGATAGTGACGCCGTCAAGGTCAAAAAGTCGAGTGCCTTGTTTTTCTGCTGAAAGATATAAGCCATAAGCCCCATTACCTAGACTGGTAATCGCGCCTCGATTGATGGTGGCTCCTCCTCCTCGACTCTCAATTCCCATGCTAAAGGAGTCCATCTCAAAATCCGTCGCCGTCAGTTGGGTTTTGGCTCCAATGAGCCAGATTCCCATGCCTTCTTTATTGGCGATGGTGCTGTTTTCAATAGTGATAGTACTACTATCCCCATTTAGATTGAGTCCGTAGTGGGTGCCATTAACCGTAATGTCTGAGTTGCGAATGATGGCTGATGAGCCAGTACTATAACGAGGGGCGCTTAAATAGATGGCATCGCCTGAAGCGGTTAGATTGACATGGTCTAGTTCTAGCGAGGCGCCAGTCGTCATGCTGAAGGCTCTGGCGTTCCAGTCGCTAGTAAACGTGCTGTTGGTGATTTTTAGTACAGTACCAAGGCCCTCTCCAATCATAATAGCGCTACTTTATACGCCGCCAGTCAGTTCTATGTGGGAGTTATTCATTTCTATCACACCACCTCGTTCTGCCCGAGAGGGATAGGCTACATTTGTCATTTTGACATTGTCAGCGCTGATTTTTGAGCCTGCACCCGTAGCATGTAAACCATCAGCATAAGTGACATTAGTGGTGATGGTGGCGCCTTGGAGAATGATTTGACCACCCGCCTGAGCATTAGCGGCATAAGAATTTAGAGCAGATGTACGTAAATCCATGTCTGAGGCGTGAATAATACTGCCTTTGCCTGTTGCACTGAGAGCATGGGCGTTTTGGTTGAGGGAGGTACTGTCAATGGAGCTATTTGAAATAGTAGCGCTACCACCGGCCTTAACTAAAACGCCTTTAGAGGGCGCGCGCGGGGTGTCGGGGTCACCTGCTACGATGCGGATGCCATCGGCTGTCACAGAGGCATTGGCGCCCGTAACGGTAATGGCACCTTCGTTGCCTATGTAGCGAATGGTATCACCGGGTTGGAGTGTTATATGATTGATGTCACCGTCTGGCACTACCACTTGGGTATAGTCGGCAGCTAAACTGACATAAGAAAAGGAGGGAAGAAAAGCGGTAAGTAGTGCCGCTTGAAGTCGTTTAAGTTGCTTGGAGTGTGCAGCCATGGGAGACCTCCCAGTGTATGACAGTGGATGTGCCCACTGCATTGGGTTTTAATGAAATTAAAACTACATAATGCTGACTTTGATACTAAAACCTGACAAAACATATATCATCTCTTTTACATAGAATAGAATAAAACTGCGATTTCTATTTGGTTGCTTTATGTAAGTTGTTGTTTTTTTGAATAAAATAGGCTTTTCTTTTGTCTGGATAAAGAGAGCTTATAATACCGAAAAATAAATTTAAGTTTGCAAAGGATACCAATTAATGAACCACTTATTCTCCCGGCGCGACTTTATTAAAATAGGGACGTTCGCTGGAATTACTGTTTCGTTAGGGCGCTTGCCTTTTGCTCATGCCCTCGAGGTACACTCCGGGTCTGAGCCAAAAAATTGGCTTAGTCCAGATGGCAGCGCTCGATATAGATGGGATGCCATTCGCAAAGTCACTGGAGACAAGGTATTTGCACGCGATTTCCGTGCGCAAAACATCGCTGGCTGGCCCAAAGCACAAGCGCATGCTTTTTTTATTAAAGCAACGCAGGTTGACCGGGTGTTTGAGGGGGTGGATTTATCTGTTTTAGGTCCAGAGTTGCAACCTGATCATTTACTCTTTCACGAAGATTTAGAGCGGGATGGTATTCACGTACCTGAGCCAGCTGATTTAAGTTTTGAGTTTTATGGCAAATATTTTTTAGTTCCCAAAGGCACGACGGCTCCGATGTATGGGCATCCTGTTGCCTTGGTGGTGTATTACGATTTTGATAAATTTGAAATGGCGAAGCGTGCTCTACGCTTTGATACCGATGTAGTGCAATACGGGGTGGCTGCTCCTACTGCGTTGCCACCTAATTATGGTGCGGCACGTTATGTACGCATAGGTGGGGCTACACCGACGGATCCTGCGCTGTATTCCCCTATGAAAGACACCGTGATTTGGGGCAGTTTTGATCATAATAATCCGGTGTGGCCTCCTACCGATCCTGATAATGATTTTTTACCCCATTCCGTTAGTACCAAACACCGTGGTGGTGGCGGGGTACGTGATCCCAAACAGGTGGCTGAAGCATCGCGCAATCAAATGAGCGAGGGGATGGATGCAGCGGTTGCCATCGAGGCCGAGATAGCTGCTGCACGTCTAGACCCAAATAAAATTGTCTTGCAGCGCAAAGGCTATTCGCAGTCCATTGAACCTAGTGCGATGGAGCCTGATAATGGCAATGCGTGGTACGACCCAGATACTCGTACATTGCATTTGCTTATTGCAGCGCAGTCACCTTACGAGGTGGCTCGTGTAGCAGCCGATATGGTCAAGGGCAATACCCGTTTTCCGGTAGAGCACATCAAACTGCTTACCGGTACCACCGTAGGCTATGGGTCCAAAGACCATTCTATTTTTCCATTTTATGTGATTGCAGCCTGTTTTTATGGGGCAGGCCGTCCGGTACGTATGGCTAACGACCGTTACGAGCAATTTCAGCTGGGCATTAAGCGCCATGCTATTGAAATGGATGTCACCTTGGTGGCCGATCGTGCCACCGGGCAGTTTGAAATCCTTAAAGGCTTTTATGACTGTAATGGTGGGGGGCGAGCTAACTTTTCTTTCTCGGTGGCTCAGGTAGCGGCTACCGCCGCGCAGTCTATTTACTATTTTCCTAAGTCCGATGTGGGGGCCATGGCATTGGCGACCCCAGCCGTAGAGGCGGGCTCTATGCGGGGTTATGGCACGATTCAAAGTATGTCCATGACCGAACTGATGGTCGATGAGTTAGCCGCTGAGCTAAATATGGATCCTATAGAGATTCGTCGTCGTAATGCATTGCGACCACAGTATCCCAATACTCAAGGGGCAGTTCAGCTAGGTGACCCTCGTTTGGTAGAGATGTTGGATTTAGCTAAGCAGCACCCTTTATGGGTGAACAGAGAGCAAGCGAAAAAGGAGTACGAGGCAGCCAATCCAGGACATAAGTACGGGGTGGGCTTTGCTCAAGTACAAAAAGACTACGGTACCGGGGCGGACACTTC
>CANQRK010000002.1 GCA_947626245.1 uncultured Paenalcaligenes sp.
CTGGTATAACCCCAGCTATACCTATGGCATTGGTTTACATGGCGCTGGATTCGACGTGGTAGGAAACACCCCTTTTGCCTACCCCATTATACTTTTCGGCACCAACAAACACATTGCGTGGGGCTCTACTGCCGGCCCTCAAGATGTCGTGGATATCTATCAGCTACAACTAAATCCTGACAACCCGAAACAATATCTGTTTAATCAGCACTACGTGGACCTACAAGAGCGCAAAGAGCACATTAAGGTCAAAGGCCAAGACGATGTACCGCTTTCCGTGTGGAGCTCTCAACACGGCCTTATCACCCAGTTCGATGACGTCAACCACACCGCCTATAGCAAAAAGAGAAGCTGGGATGGCTATGAGGTACAGTCTTTACTCGCGTGGCTGAATGTCGCCAAAGCACAAAACTGGGAACAGTACTTAGAGCAAGCCAAAAAAATGGCCATTACCATTAATTGGTACTACGCCGACCAAGACGGCAACATTGGTTATGTATCGCCCGGTTATCTGCCCCAACGCCCAGCACATCAAGACATACGTATTCCCGCCAAAGGAGACGGCACAATGGAATGGGAGGGTATTCTGGACTTCAATGCGATCCCTAAAGCCTACAATCCGGATCAAGGCTACATCAGCAACTGGAACAACCGCCCTGCTCCTGACAAAACCAATACCGACACCTACTTTTGGTCGTATGGCGATAGAGTCAATGAACTCAACCAGCTCTATGCCCAAAAAGAACAGTTTAGCTTACAAGAGCTTTGGGACTTCAATCAAAAAGCATCCCATGTGGATGTCAATTGGCGTTACTTTGCCCCGCATTTACATCAAGCCGCTCACGCTTTAAACGCCTCCGATCCCGCGTACAAGATGGCCCACCATTTAATTGACTGGGATGGCATGGAAACAGACATGGCCGGCGTTAATGCCCACTCGGGTCGTCTTATTTTCCGCACATGGCTAGAAGAAATGTACCAACTCGCTCTAGCCCCACTAATCCCCGAGTCTCATCAATCCAGCTATTTCAATCCCGGCTTTGCTAGCGATACCGGCCCTAATCCTGGGTCGATTAATCTCGGCATGGGAACCAAAGTGTTATTACGCGCCTTAGATTTGGAACAAAATCCAGATCCTACGCGTTATGCTATTTTTGAAGAAGGCTCTGCTCCCGTCATACAACAGGCACTAAAAAACACTTATGAAAAACTGAGTGCAGAACAAGGTGCCGACCCATCCGCCTGGCAACTGGCTAGCTCGGTGCATTATTTCAATGACAAAATATTTACAGGTACGCCACAAACCACGTTAGGCAATACGTATCAATTTACCGGCTATCAAAATCGCGGCACAGAAAACAATCGGGTCACCTTTACTCAAGATGGCGTGGAGTTTTGTGATGCAATGCCACCCGGTCAAAGCGGCTTTATTAATCGTCATGGCCAACGCAGCCCTCATTACGACGATCAACTCAAGCTCTACCAACAGTTTGAATGTAAATTAGTCGATACAGACGAAGCCGCCATTCGCGCGAACGCCCGCTCAGAGACAATTCTACTGATAGATCGCTAGCCATAAAAAAGGCCCTTGTTAACAGCAAGGGCTTTTTATGGTGTATGAGAAGCGAGCAAATCGAGTAAAAACAGCTCGTCGTGTGGGGTCAGCAGCCCCTTAGCACGCGCTTGCTCTATGAGCTCGGGACGACGTAACGCCGTCAACCGCAGCGACTGCTCGCGACGCCAACGTGCAATATTTTTATGATTGCCGGACTTAAGCACATCAGGGATAGGTTGATCTTTATAGATTTCAGGACGCGTGTAGTGGGGACTATCCAATAACCCGTCCAAACCTTCATGGAACGAATCACTGATGGCGGACTGTTTATCGTTTAACACGCCGGGCAATAAACGGATAATACTATCCATCATCGCCAACGCCGCAATTTCCCCCCCCGACAACACAAAATCCCCCAAGGAAACTTCGTGAGTGACGCGGGCATCAATAAAGCGTTGATCGATACCTTCGTAGCGACCACAAATAATAATCGCTCCATCGGTCTGCGCCCAAGACTGAGCCAAAGGCTGATCAAAGCGTTGTCCAGTTGGACTCATGAGAATCACAGGACAGTCTAATTGCTGAGCTTGACGAGCCGCTATGGCCTCATCCACGGCCGCATCGAGCGGCTCGGCTAGCATAACCATACCCGGTCCGCCGCCATAAGGACGATCATCTACTGTGCGATGTACGTCGTGCGTATAAGAGCGAGGATTCCAACAATGCAAATTCCAAATCTGTTTATGGCGCGCACGCGCATTGACCCCGTTATCGGTCAGGGGCGCAAACATTTCGGGAAAAAGACTAACGACGTCGAAACGCATCGTTAATCGTCAGAAACAGGCCAAGAGCTATGAATGGTCTTGGTTGTGTTGTCGACCTGATGAACGTAGGCCTCAACAAAAGGAACAAGCTCTACAACAGGACGTTGTTTAGCATCTACGTGCGATATGAACTGGGTCTGATCGTTTAGGAAACCGGTGTGTACCTCGAGAACGGCGTGAGCTCCGTTATCAAAGACATTAGCGACTTGTCCTACCAACACGGACTGGCCATTGTGGTCGCCATACAATAGGCAGCCAATCAAGTCGACCCAGTAATGTTCGTCTTTATCCTCTGCAGGAAACTCAGCACGCGATACCCAAACAGTATGCGCTTTGAGTTTTTCGGCTAAATCACGATCATCAAGGCCCTGAAACTGCGCAACCACGGTTGCACTGTGAGGACGGGACTTGACCACCGAATATAACTGCGCCGGAGCAGTTACCAAGTCGCCCGCCTTGTTGGAAGGTACGGGCGCTCGGAGCCACCAGTTCTTAATACTAAGTAATGCTTCGGCCTCGGCTGAATAAGGCTGCACCTTGACCCAACCACGGATCCCATAGGCAGAGACCACACGACCCACCTCAATTAAATCAGCAGGCCACTTTGAGGACATCTGTTTTGAAGACATACGAAGCACTACCTAATTAATTAAGCAGCTTGAGCTTTAGCGTATTCTTTTACTAGACGAGCTACAGCAGGAGATAGCTGAGCACCGTTGTCAACCCAGTACTGAACACGGTCTTGTTGTAGACGTAGGTTTTCTTGACCTTCGCCACCAACTGGATTGTAGAAACCTAAACGCTCAATGAAGCGACCATCGCGACGATCGCTAGAGTTGGCGGCTACTACAGTGTAAAACGGACGTTTCTTGGAGCCACCACGGGCTAGGCGAATTACCACCATTGATAATCCCTTCCTGTTAAAAAAGTGTAAAACCAAAGATTCTACCACTAAGTCAGACTTAGCGGAAATAGCCTGTATATTTTACACGGTTTACGCGACAAATACACAACAAGTTAGAATCTACCTGTATTAGCGACGACGGATATAATGCACCGCACTATCGCCATTATCATACTGAGCAAGCAAAACATTGCCTGTTTGATCAGTAAATGCTTGAAAATCCTCGGTTGCCCGAGGGTCAGTCGTAATTACTTTTACGACTTGACCGCTTTGCAACTGAGCCAGAGCTTTTTTGGTACGTAAGATAGGCATTGGGCATAACAACCCACTGGTATCGACCTCGAGCTCAAACGAAATGGCTTCAGACATAACAACCTAAGAGACTAAGAGTATAGCTTGGATTCAACCCAAGCCTGAACAGTACTAAGCGCAGTCGGTACCGCAGCAGGATCGGTACCTCCACCCATTGCCATATCAGGACGGCCACCACCTTTGCCACCGACTTGCGGTGCAACCATGGCAATGAGCTCGCCTGCTTTGACCTTGGAATTGAGATCAGCCGTCACACCTGCGACTAGGCTGACTTTGTCATCACTGGCCGTAGCCAATAGCACTACAGCAGATTTCAGTTTGTCTTTAAGCTGGTCTACCGTGGTACGTAATGACTTAGGATCGGCTCCAGGGACATTTGCCACTAATAACTGAACCCCGTTTTCCAAGGCAATCGCTTGGCCAGCTAAATCCTGCCCAGCTGAAGCGGCTAATTTGTCTTTAAGCTGATCACGTTCGCGTTCTAGCTCGCGCAACTGCGCTTGCAGCTGAGTCAAACGTTCGCTCAGCTTTTCTGGTTGAGTACGTAGACTAGAAGCCGCCTGCTGCAAAGTGCTTTCGCGTTTCTGTACCCAAACCAAGGCATTTTCACCTGTAATGGCTTCGATACGGCGCACACCAGCGGCTACACCACCCTCGGAGGTGATTTTAAATAAACCAATATCACCAGTGCGCTGTACGTGAGTACCACCGCACAATTCTCGAGAGAAACCAATGTCTAATACGCGAACCTCGTCGCCGTACTTTTCACCAAACAAAGCCATCGCCCCACCGCTGACGGCTTCGTCGAAGCTCATGAGCTGGGCTGCCACCGGCTGGTTAGCCAAGATTTCGGTATTCACAATGGCTTCGACCTGAGCAATTTGCTCGGCCGTTACGGCTGAATCGTGCGCAAAGTCAAAACGGGTTTTATCGGCATCGACCAAAGAACCACGCTGCTGCACATGATCGCCTAATACCAAGCGAAGCGCTTTGTGCATCAAGTGAGTGGCGGAGTGATTACGAATGGTATGCTGACGGTGTGGCACATCGACCTGAGCCGTTACCGCATCGCCCACATTAAGCGTACCTTGGTTCAGAGCACCATGATGGCCGAATACCTGCGATTGAATTTTTTGGGTGTCTTGGACGACAAACACACCGGCGGCCGTTTGAATCAAGCCGGTGTCGCCGACCTGACCACCTGATTCGGCATAGAAAGGCGTAACATCCAAGACCACAATAGCCTCTTGGCCTTCGGTGACAGTTTGTACAGCACTACCGTCCACATACAGCGCAGTGACTGTACCTGTTGTTTTCAGGTGATCGTAGCCCTCAAAACGCGTGTCCACGCCTTCGTAACGCAAATCGGCCGCCACGGTTTTAAATTTACCAGAGGCTCGGGCCATTTCACGTTGACGTTGCATGGCTTGTTCGAACCCCTCTAGATCGACCTCGACCTGACGTTCACGGCAAATATCTGCCGTTAAGTCCACGGGAAAACCGTACGTGTCATACAGCGTAAACAGAGTTTGACCATCGAGTACGCCGTCTTTGGGTAATTCAGCCAAAGCCGCTTCGAGGATCTTCATACCGTGCTCTAGGGTTTCGCTGAAACGCTCTTCTTCTTGTTTCAGGATTTGCTCGATACGACCTTGTTGTTGCAATAGCTCGGGGTAGGCTTCACCCATGTGTTGAGCTAGATCGGCAACCAAACGGTAGAAAAAGGGATTATTTTGACCCAGCTTATGACCATGACGTAAGGCACGACGCACAATACGACGCAACACATAACCACGCCCCTCGTTGCTAGGAATCACCCCATCAACAATCATAAAAGAACAGGCACGGATATGGTCAGCAATCACTTTCAGTGAGTTGTTATTTAAGTCGGTTGCACCGGTTTCACGGGCTGCCGCTTTAATCAAATGCTGGAATAAATCGATTTCGTAATTAGAATGCACATGCTGCAACACAGCAGAAATGCGCTCTAGACCCATACCGGTATCAACACACGGTTTAGGTAGCGGATTTAAGTTGCCCTGAGCATCGCGGTCAAACTGCATGAAAACCAGATTCCAGACCTCGATGTAACGATCACCGTCTTCGTCGGGCGAACCGGGAGGGCCTCCCCAAACATCGGGACCATGATCGTAGAAAATCTCGGAACAAGGCCCACATGGGCCGGTATCCGCCATTTGCCAGAAGTTGTCTGACATATAACGACCGCCCTTGTCACCGATGCGAATAATACGCTCGGCAGGCACACCGACTTGCTCATTCCAGATGGCATAGGCCTCGTCGTCCTCGTGATACACCGTTACCCAGAGTTTTTCCTCGGGTAGTGCGTACACTTTGGTTAAGAGCTCCCACGCATAATTGATCGCGTCTTCTTTGAAGTAATCACCAAAGCTGAAATTGCCCAGCATTTCAAAGAAAGTATGGTGACGTGCGGTATAGCCTACGTTTTCAAGGTCATTGTGTTTACCACCGGCACGTACACAACGTTGTGATGAGGTCGCACTGGTATAAGGGCGTACTTCTTTGCCCGTAAACACATCTTTAAACTGCACCATGCCCGCATTGGTAAATAACAAAGTGGGATCATTGGCAGGAATTAATGAAGAGGACGCCACGACTTCGTGGCCACGCTCTTGGAAAAAAGATAAAAACTTTTGACGAATTTCGGATGTTTTCATTGAAAGCAGCACGACAAAATTAGGTAACGGACCATTATAGTAATAGATTGGTTAAACACCTAACAGCACATTTTCGCTGCGTCGCATTCCAACGACTTAACTGGCTAAACAACCATAAATTTCAAGCATGCGCGTATCGGGATACGTGGAGTTGGAATAATAGGTTTCAACATGCTTAATCCCAACTCGCTCTGCTCGTCGCGCCGTTGTAGGACACGAGCAGCTCCCTGTCAATGGATTCAACAACCAACACGCTCGAATTCCCCTACCTCCCAGAGATTGCGCATAGTAGCCGCCCATTGCTAGAGGAAAAGCATTGGCCCTAAAACCCAGCATTAACTCAAAAACCAGACGAATATGCGTAGCATCAAGTGCAGATTGTCGTGATACTTGTTGCCACACCCCTTTGTTACACAATAACAACTGCGTGTCATCACGACTCATGGCCCCCTCAGCCATGCAGGCTGTTTGACTTTTTCCCAATGAAGGCAAATACAAGAATTGCCCAATTTCCACGTCCTCGTCAGTGCGCACAGAGCCTCCCACATCGACATCAGACTGGAATTCGGGATTGCGCGTTTCTTTCAGCTTCAAATACAGCATCTCGGTGGTGTCTGTTGTTGCCAATAACGCCACCGTCCCCGCCGCAAAGGCCGCCCCCGGCGCCGTTAATGGGTTAGTAATACGACGACTCGCCCCAGAAAACCATAGCGGCGACTGTGCATAGACCACATAACCTTGACCGCGCACTTGCCCTAACCAATGAGCGGTCGCCTCAAAGTTAACCTGACCTGATCGAGTCAGTAGCGGCTGCGAATACGTAATCAAAGCCTCTACATGACAAATATCGGATGCACACCCTACAGGCTGCACCTGTATCTGCAAAGCATTACTGGAGACAAAGTCTCTCGCCAAAAACCCAGTAGAGGCAAGCTCTGCCACAGTGGGGCGCCACTTATTCACAAAGCCGGCAATAGAGACAGAGCCTGATGTTTGCAAAAGTGACTGCCTATTGGTGTCTAAATACTGCTGCACCCCTTGCTGTACACTGAGCATCCAATGAGCTAGATTTTCTACCTTTTGTTGGTCTGCTTTATGTTTTAACCAAGTCGCAGCCCCTACACTTAATAACAACAGCAACCCCAGCACTAGACTGAGCTCGATAAGTAGCGACCCTTTCTGTGTCTTCATGGCACACCTGCTAGCTAATCACAAACTCAAAGGTGTTTAAATCCCCTTTTGTACATTGCTTTTGTGCATGGGTTGCGTTGTAAGCTTTGTCAGCGGATTTTACCGTCTCAGTGCCCACCCGAATACTATCGGCTACGCGCTGTAGCACTGACGACAAGCCCGGACATGCGGCATGATGCACTTTGTTCAACGTAATGGTTAAGCTTTCACCACCTTGAATCGTCAAAGTGCCCTGTTTTCCTAAACCATGCAGAATTTGTAGATTGGCTCCGGTCCCCATAACGTTAAACACTCCGGCGCTTTCCAACTGTTGAGCAAAGAGCTCATTGTCAACTCCTTGATAGGGGTTCGTTTCGTATAGGGGTGTATTCACACTGTGGTTTACAACAAAACGAGCAATGCCCTCTCCGACCTTAGGTACTCTACTTTCAATAATAAAACTATTAATAGCCGGGATACTCACAATAGCGATCAACAAAATAATAGCGCTGACCACTGAAATCTCAATTAAAGATAGCCCTGCTTGCTGATGGTCCTCTTTGTTTCTTTCTGTTACAAAATGCCTACGAATTGCATTGCTATACATAAAAATCTCCTCATGCTATTGCGCATAAAACATTAATAAAGCACGTCGTAATTCATCAATGACTAAATAATGCCACCCTCCAATGGCCAACATGGTGCCCACACAGGCAAGCAACAACACCCAGCGCCAAAGCTGAGCCTTTTGTACTAGCTGCTTTTGGAACTGTTGATATAAGCGTTGGTGAGTCAACCGTAGAGCCCGTGTTAGATCTTGGCTTTGCTCTACGTCCTCGAAAAACCACTGTAGCGATTGATTTAATAACCCCGTCGCAAAGCCTTTGGCACCCACCTCACCCTGCACCATCCGTTCTTGAATACGCTGTACCTGCCAAGCCATCCAAGGATTGGTACTTTGTCCTAAGAGCTGCACCGCTTGGCCTAATCGCAGTTGGGCCACCTGCTCATGCAGCAATAGACTTAACATGGCAAACAAATAGGTAGACTGCAGCACCTTGTAGCTTTGCCAAGGCTCTAGTCGATCCAAAAAATAACGCATAGACCCCACAAACCGCGGCAAAGACCACAGCATCAAACCGACCATCATTAACCCTACAAGCAGCAACCCAAACCCATAGCTCGCAATAAACGCGGCCAAAGAAAATAAAAATCTCGTTTTCGTGCCATACAACTCGGGAGGTAGCACCGCAAAAGTGGCAGCCAGTTCGGGGACCGTAAATAAAGGAATTAACGCAGCCATGCTGCTAAGCAAGATCGCTGCAATCAACACCGGCCACAACAGCGCCCCTAGTTGAGATCGTAGTTGCTGCTCTTGTTGGTGCTGTTGTGCCAACAACGCCAAAGCCACTGCTAAGGCCTGATCACCCCGAGCCTGTCCCAATTGGATCATGAGCTGATCTGCACTAGATAACAGGCCTGACCATGTTTGTGCTAAATCCCCACCATTCTGCTCATACTGCTGCAACCACCCCCACGCTAAACGACCCCGGTATGTTTTTAAGCCATAACGTTGCGCCTCTTGGGCAAACACTGTGCGCAAGGTCATTTGTCCCTGAGTCGCCTGCATCAGTTGACTTAAATGTAAAAAATAATCTGCCAGATGGGGTTTAAAACGGCGCTGATCCCATACCTGTCGTCCTGCTTGCCACGGTATTGCCATCACGCCCTCTCCTCAGCGTCTTGCCACGCTAACGTCGTAAAATGAGAAAAATAGCGTTCTAAATCAAAAGGATCAATTAAACCTAGCTGCGCTTGAGCTAGGGCGTTATATCGCAAAGGTCGCCAGCCCGCAGCCACCAAACACGGTAAAACGGGCTGCTTGTGATGCAGCGCCTCTAGGTAGTTAGGAAAGCGTTGCGGCTCGAGAAGCTCAGCACTGACAATGCGACCTCGCCAACCATTTAAATCAGGTAACTCTGGGTTACGGCAGTGACTACACCCAGCGGGATCACGTACACGCATTTGCTCAAACCCCGTACGACCCACTAACTGGTACACACGCTCACACCACTGACTAAACGCACCATACTGCGTTGAAACGGTAGTAGGAAACTGCTGCAGTGCAGACAAAGGAATGGCACAGACCGAACAAAGGCGTGGTAATAAACACTGATGCACCAACAATCGCAAAATGCCTGGAGCGGCCATCAAATCCATCGACACCCCAACAAAGTCCGAATGTAATCGAGCGGGTACCAAGGCAGCACTAGCCGCATGTACCGTGGTATACAGTCTCACCCCTGAAGAGCTCAGGTCAGTAAAAGCCCGTCCTGTTTCCACATCGCGGATTTCCCCTAACAACACATCCGTCATGGCCGCTCGTTTTAACGCGCGTAATTTCGCAGCAAATGGCTGATGAGACTCGTGATGCAAGTCTCGACTGAGAGCTACCTGAACCGCATTGGGAATTAAGTATTCGACCGGATCCTCTACGCTGATGAGTTTGCGCCACGACGGCAGCTGCCCCATCAACGCGGCTAAGGTAGTGGATTTGCCTGAGCCTACTGCCCCTGAAAAAATGACAGCACCCCCTTCTCCGAGTAAAGCTTGACGTAGCTGCTGCTGTTGCTCGGGCAAGTAGCCCAATGTCGCCAAATCAGGCAAGGATTTATCAGGCTGACGTTGCAAAATACGTAAACACACGCTGGGGCCTAGCTCGGCTGCCAACGAACCCCAACGCAACATTAATACCGCGCCATCCACCTCACAACTTAAACTGCCTTGTTGTTCCTTGTGCGGATCAAAAACTGCACCATTACCTCCTCGGATATTCATCCAAACCACAGCCAACATATCCAACAAAAAACGGGTACTCATGCCATGAAATTTGTGTGGAAACACATAGCGCCCAGCAATAGAAAACTGCACCTCTGAGTATTCGCTGCCTGTAAATACGTTGATATGAATGTCACTGGCCTGCTGCTGTACCCCCCAACGCACTATATCCAAAAAAGCACTGAACAAATCCGCCTGACTCCATAAAGCCGTTGCCGCGGCTTTAGGCTCTTTTTCCAGTAATTGGGCATCACGAATTAACTCAAGCAATAAGGTCACGCTGAGTACATAGCACGACACCTCTGCCAACCTATAGCCCTTGCTCTGGATCTGCTGCCAAAGGGTTAGAATCGCATCTCCGGCCTGATGCTCTTGGGTAGCGAATACCGTCACGGTCTGATCCATCAACAAAACAGGGCAAAGCCGACTGGCTAGCTCGCCCAGCTCAAACTCCTTTAAAAGTAAGCGCTCAACCTTGGGATTTAAATCTTGGACGGCTTGCCCACTCGACAAAATAGGTGCGGGAGTCAACGGAGCTAAATCGGTTAAGGCAAAGCCCTCTGAGGCGCTCTTAAATGCAAAACGTGATCTCCATGGCCACATTACTCACCTCCTGGTGTACGCACGCATAACTGATGCTGAGTCTCTTGCAAACCTAAGGTAATGCAACGACCAGCCATCCGGATTAAACGTAAACTTTTTTGTGCCTGCCCCAAAGGCCAGGTATGCCCATTCAAATACACATAATCTTGTCCATTCCAATGCACCTCGGCCAATAAGCGCTTTCCTACGCCATACATGGCTTTTAAGTACAAGGAATCAGTCCCCCTCGTCGTTACTCCGACAGAATCCACTCCAGACGGCATGAGCTTTTCTGTTTCTTGACGCATTAGCTCAAGCACACGCTTTTGATCTAAGGCCAAATCCACTGCATTAGCAGCGTGCGTTACGCCACCCACTAAGCTCTGTACCAAAACACATAACAACACACTGCGCTTAATCCCGTGCATACGTCACCCCCTGTAACTGAACCTGTAAGGCGCTTTGTTTTAAACTGGCTCTGACTTGATGGTTCACCACCAATGCGGCTTTTTCCCAATAAAAAAATTCACCAAAATTCAATAACATCGTTAACGAGCGCAAAGGCGCTTGCACACTAAAGCCGTGCTCGAAAATAGGACTAAATCCCATCCCGGTATTTGCCATGCTTTTATCCACATAGCGCACGGGTTCGTGTAATTTAATGCTTTGCAATGCGGGTCTCACTGTTTGAAACTGAGCCAACACCTGGGATTGCACCGTTTGCCCCGGTTGCCATTGACGTTCTGCCAAGGCAAAACCCACTCGTGCCTGTACTTGAATGGTTTGCAAATCAGCCTGAACCAAGTGCCAGTCCTGAGATTGCTTGGCCTGAAAATCAAGTACGGTTGCCCCTTCCTCCTTGGGCTTAAACCCATGTAAACACAACCAGTCTTGAGCTTGAATCTGACAGACCGACTCTGTTAAACGCCATGCTGCTAGCTCTAGAGGTAACAGCTGCCAATGCTCAAGTAATGCCTGTAGCGCCACATAATGACTAGCGGGCCGCGCCTGTTGCTGCCAGTAATGTTCATAAGGATCAATGACCGGCTCCGCCTCAACTGCGGCTACCGAAACGCTAGGCACATAACCCCAATACGCTAAGCTCAATAAGCTCATCACCACTACCACCACGGCCCAACGACGTGAGCGCTGCGCGTGTAGTTGTGCCTTAAAGCGCAGATTAGGTGTCAACAAAGGCAACAACACCTGAATAGGCTGCACCTCGGGCTGCAAAACCAACGTGGTGTGATGTCGCCTAAGTTGTTGCACTCGATGCTGCGCCTGCTCTAGGCTTTTAAATACCGCATCACCATGACGCAGGGGCGTACCCTCGTGTGCAGCAATCAACCAATAGCGCTGATCGTCTAGCGTATAAATAGCGGCCTGAACCCCACGTGGAAAAAGCGTGGCAAAGCAAACTGCCGCCGAAACATACACCTGCTTAGGGCGTAAAATCGTTGCACTTAGCCCCACACTGGAAAAATGACGGCCCGTCACCACCCACGCTTTAGCACTCTGCTCTTTACACAGCGTACGGGCTTGCTGAGTGGCAGAAGCTCCTAAAACGGGAATCCAACGCAAACCACAGACCAACTGATAAGCGCCACACCTTTGTAGATATTCCAGCGACATTTACATTCCCTCCTCAACCTGAGCCGTCACGATTAATAGAGTACGTAAACGCTGCTCTTGTAAGCGCTGGCCACCGCCGAATAACACGGACAAACCCGGCGCCAAACGACGCTCTACGTGCTGCTGCTCGTTATGATCAAAACCCGCCACGACCAAGGGCTGCCCCGGACGTAATAGCACTTGCTGTACGGTTGCGGAACCTTCGATAGTGACCTGCTGCACCTGCATTCCTTGCTCGGGTGTCCCTACCGTAATGGTTTTAAGAGGTTGTGCTACCGTATTGTCATAAGCCACCGACAGCAATACTTGACCGTCATCTTGGATATCAGGCACAACCGTTAAGACCGAGCCTACTGTTTCCTCTTTTTGACTCAAGCTAACTGAGTTACTGGTGGCTCCATTGATCGAGCTATATGGCGTGTTTTCTACTTTATCTATGTAGCTAAAGGTGGTGCGTAGAGCATGGGTAACAGGACGTCGATTCAGACTCAGTACCGGGATACTATGTCGTCGTACCACCTGAGCGACTTCTGCCAATACCTTGATAAAGGCCTCGCTTTGACTAAAAGGCCCCTGCTGCACGGCTGCCCCCACCTGCTGCAACGCCGTAGACCCTAAACCCGAAATCCCGGCCGATGCCGCCACTTGAGCGCTTTGGAAAATCAAATTCCAATCTAAATTCAGTTCTGTTTCACTTTTTAAATTGAGTGTGACCTCTTCAAATACCAGACGAACACGTCGTGTTAACGCTTGATTTTCAGCTTTTAAAAACTGAGCAATTTGATCAAGTGCCGCAGGCGTATCACTAACGACTACCGTTTGACTGCCGCCATTCAAAGCCACAATACGACCTGCACCTGTCATAAATAGGCTCAACTTGTCTTTAAGGCCCTGCCACTCATCATGATCCTCTTGATAGAGCTCGGTACCAGACTGACTGCTAAACCCGCTTGACTCTGCATCTGACTGATTTCCCACTCGTGCATGACTCGCCGAGGCTAGCGACAAAGAACGTAGGGGAAAGGCCCGTGTTTCTACTTTATAAAACTCAATATGCGCCCCCGTAAAACGCCAATTCACATCAAAAAAAGCACTGATACGATCTAGGCTGTGCGCCAACGGCTCGGGGTTCCCCATCAGGCGTAAACGTTTTTGATTCATGGCCATGGGCGTCGCCTGCGCTAAAGGTAGGAACGCATCAGGGCTTAAACGTGCCTCGGGTTGTACTCGCACAGGGATTTGAGTAGCCAATGCGATACGCTCGGCAATTTGATCTAGTTCTAGGGCTTGTGTTTGAAAGATAAGCGTCGTCGAAACATTGGCCTGAAAAGCAGGCGGCAATACCATTTCTCGTGCCAAGGGCTGCCCTTTACCCACTACCCACGGTTGGTCCACATGACGAATGGTGGCTTTGGGCAATACGCTTTGTTGTAGCTGCTCTTGAAGTATTTCCGTCTGTTCACGCTCTTGGTCAAACTGCGCGTGAAAACTTTGCCACTGCGTCATCATTTGACATCCACCCAACAAAAAAAGACTGCTTAATAAACCCAGGTGAAAACGCATGTTTTACCCCTGTGTAAAAGTAGTCGGTGACTCGTTAGGGTCACATGATTGGGCCAAAGCAATAACACGCATGACTTTGTTGCTATAAAAACAAGCCTGCAAGGGCCTATTGCTCAAAGCGGTGCTACGCATGAGCTGTTCTACAGAGTCATTAAAACTGGGGCTAAAGGTAGCCGCCGATACAATAGGTAAATCTACCTCTAGCTCCCAATGCTGATCCTGAAACAGCCACCCCTCGCGCTGCGCCCAACGCTTTAAGGTTTGACGTAGGGTTTTATCATCGGGCTCAGCATGAAAAGGGATCTGCTTAAAATCAAAAGCCGGCTCGTTGATTTCTACGGTTTCTATGGGATAAAGTTCGGTATTAATCTCTGGTGCACTGTCCGTCACCACAGTTTCGATATGAATGGGATCTGTCGCTAATACCGAGCTTAAGACCGCCGGGGTATACACGGCTTTGGCCTCTAAGCTTGCCCCTTTGAACAACAACTGCTGCCATCCACCTGTAATCACTACATACGGCTCATTACGTTGGTAGCTCATCACCTTTTGCTGCTGATTATCTACGGCAAAAATAGCAGGCACCGGCTGATCTGGCGCAAACTGCAACCAAATTTTCTGAGGGGTACTAAAAACCTGTAAAGGAGCGACCTCCCGGTCGCCAGAAAGCTGCCAGTTAAAATCAAAAGACTCGGCAGAGGCAGGCGAACCTTGCAAAAAAGAAAAACGCTGAGCCCAAGGCTGCGTATGCTCACAACCAGTTAATAGCAGCAAAAGCATAGCTGCTGTTATCGTTTTATAGACCATGCTTTGTCTCCAAAAAAAAATAGCACTCAACGGGGTATTGAGTGCTATCTTGGAACGCTTTAAGCGATGTGCCTAGGTTGTAGTTATACGCAGGATTTTCCTGTCCTATTTGGCATTGACAATTTTATTGGCCTCGGCTGCAGCGGATTGCAAGGCCGTCATAGCTGGCTGTTTACCCTCGAGGGCTGCTTGCAAGCTGTTGTTAAAAATATGACGTACCTGATGGTAGTTACGGATTTTAAAGCCGCGTGTGGTGTTATCTGGCTTGCGTCCGTAGACCGCTACCAACTGCTGCCACTCGTCTAAATTTTTATAATAATTCGCCTCTGTTTTTTGAAAAGCGTCTTGGGTCAAAGGCAAATAACCCGTACTTTGGTACCAGTCGGCAGCCTGCTGAGGCTGGGCTAACCAAGTGATGAAATCCACACTGGCTTGCTCGGCAGCATTGCCATGACCTTTGGTCATCCACAAACCACTCCCTGTCACAAATGGGTTACCCGGTGTAGCGGTGACCTGAGGGTAATACGGAATCCCCGTTACAGCGAAGTTCAAGTTTCTTTGATCAGCAAACTGACCTATATTGCCTGAGTTAGACATAAATACCGCACATTCACCATTTGCAAAACGCGTGGGTGACTGCAGAAACTGAGAGGGATGCACCATAATTTCACTGCGCACCCAACTAATCATGGTGGACAAATGGCGCACGTACATGATGTCAAAATGAAAGCCTGCTTTTTGACCTGGCCCGGCTCCGTAGACTTGCTTGTTAACCGCCGCTAGGTTTTCCAAATTGATGGAAACAGGCTGATCAGACGTCAACGGGCAACGACGTGAGCCATTGTTTGCAACGGTCACGAGTTGATCTTGAAGCAACTGCCACTGTCTAGAAGGTTTAGTTGGGCTTAATCCCGCTTTTTCAAAGGCATCGATGTTGTAATACATCACTGGAATTTCTGCCATCAGGGGCAAAGCGACTAAGCGCCCCCTGTCATCATGCATGAAGTTATTTTCACTGGGCAAAAACCACTTGGTGTTTTTTACCTCATGCCTGTTAATAGCCTGATGCAACGGCATGATGTATTCACGTGTGGCGACTTCGTCTAGTCCAGAAATTTCGGGTAGCTGTACTAGATTTGGACGCTCTTGCTCTGTGCTGAGAGTGAGAGCGGCATCTAAGGCCTCGGCCGACTCAAAGGCTCTTGCATTAACGCTGACGTCTTTGTTGTGCTTGTTAAAGTCTTTGACTAATTTCTCGAACACTTTTTGGTTATGCGGGTTAAGGCTATACCAAACCTGAATATCCGTTGCAGACCACGCTGCAGTCGAAGCAAAACCAGCGATGACTGAAAACAATACACCGCTTAAGCGTTTAGGCGTTAAAAAATTATGACTAATCATATGTCCTTCAATGTAAAAAAGGAAACTCAGGTTCTGGCTGATGCCCGTCAATTAAATCAGCTAAAGCTCGCCCAGACCCCACGCCCATAGTCCACCCCAAGGTGCCATGGCCCGTATTTAAGTACAGATTTTTGATATGAGAGCGCCCGATCAAAGGAAGATTCGATGGGGTTGAGGGACGTAACCCTGACCAAAGCTGCACAGTATCAAAATCAAGTTGAGTAGGAAATAATTCCTTGGTGAGCTGTACAATTTTGGCACAACGCTGTTGGCTTAATGCACGCCCATACCCCGTTAGCTCAGCCAACCCCGACACCCTAAGCTTGGACCCCAAGCGGGTAAACATAAGATGGTTTTTGCTGTCTATAAGACTGGTTTTAGGGGCCTGATCTGGTTGCAAGACCGTAAAGGTCGCCGAATAGCCTTTGGCGGGATAAATAGGGCAAGAAATACCCAAAGGTTTAAGTAGCAAAGGGCTATACGCACCCAGCGCCACCACAAACGCATCGGCCTGTAACTGCTGATATTGACCTTCGTCATCGATCAGCTCTACGTGTTGCACCTTGCCATCTAGACAATGCAGCTTTTCAATTTGGTGCTGAAATAAAAACTGCACCCCTTTGCTCTGGGCCTTTTGGGCTAATTGATTGGTGAATTCATATGCACTGCCGGCCTCGTCATCGCTGGAATAGTCACCCCCCACTAGCTGGTCTTTAATACCATGCAACGTGGGCTCTAGGGCCAACATTTCGGGCACACTGAGTAAGCGGCGCTCGATGCCAATATCACGCAAACGATCAGCCATGGATTGCGACATGCTAAAACTGTGCTCATCACGATAAAAGTTGAGAATACCGTGTTCATGATACGAGTAATTTAGCATTAAGTCTTGTCGCAATTGTACCAATACGTCTCGACTGTATTCGGATAAACGCACCATTGCGCGCAAGTTCTGCTCAAAGCGCGCGGTTTGGCACTCGCGCAAAAAAGCCAAGCCCCATAACCACTGCTTACTATCTAAAGATGGCTTAAACATAAGCGGTGCATCATCTTTACATAACCAACGCAATAACTGCCAGGGGGTTTGTGGAGTTGCCCAAGGCTCGGCGTAAGAAGCAGACACCACCCCCCCACACCCTCGCGTTGTCTCACGACCAGGTCCGGACTGACGATCAACTACAACCACCTCATGCCCTGCTGCGGCCAACCACCAAGCGGTTGCTGTTCCTATTACACCACTGCCTAAAACTGCTATTTTCATGGCCTCTCACTTGTAGGCACGCCCTAACGAGCGCGCCCATTTTTAGCTATTACTCAACCAGATCTGCTTCAGAGGTAAAGGCATCTGCATAAAACATATCGGCCGCTAAACCACACTGATCGACAAAGTCTTTTTGTGCGCTTTCCACCATAATAGGTGCTCCGCAAGCATAGACTTCCCAACCAGACAAATCAGGTAAATCTTGCATAACAGCCTGATGCACAAAACCCGTACGACCTGTCCAACTGTCTTCGGCCTGAGCCTCTGAAATCACCGGAATAAAGGTGAAATTAGGCAACGTCTGCGCCCACCGTTGTGCAAGCTCCATCATGTAAATGTCTTGGGGACGGCGTCCACCCCAATACAATCGGACTTCACGCTGATTATTTTTCTGTTGCATGAGCTCGATAATGGCTTTGATAGGAGCAAAACCGGTACCACTGGCTAAAAACACCAAGGGTCTGTCGCTGTCTTCGCGCAAGAAGAAGGAACCAAAGGGGGCCTCGGCACGTAACATAGCGCGTTCTTTTAGCGCTGGCTCGGTCACACCAAAAACGTAATCGGTAAAAGCACCACCCGGCATATGACGAATGTGCAATTCGATTTGATTGTTTTCCTGTGGTGGATTGGCCATTGAATAACTGCGACGACGGTTATCACGCAAAATAAAATCAATGTACTGTCCAGCGTAATACATAAATGGCTGGCTTGGTGGCAACTGCAACACCAGACGCATCACGTCAGAGGTGAGCCTTTCCATTTCTATGACTCGGGCTGGCATTTTACGAATCTGAATATCCGTCGCCAAACGCGCCTGAGCGGACTCGATACGCATATCGGATTTAGGCTGTACCTGACACATCAGGGTAAAACCTTCGTCTAACTCGTGTTGCTCGAGAATATGTTGGGGTGCATCGCCTGCCTCGTAATCGCCCTCGATGACCTTGGCTTTACAGGTAGAGCAACCACCTCCACGACAGCTATAAGGCAGAATAATTTCTGCATCGATGGCCGCATCTAATAGATTTTGCCCGGGCTGAACATCAAACGAATAACCCGCGGGTTCAACTATAACTTTAAAACTCATTTTATGATTCCGTAATTGCAGAAAATGGTGCTAAGACTAGCTCTGTCATTTTTCGCTCTAGGGTTTTACCTTTACGAGCACGTTTACCTAAATAAGCCGTCAGGGTATCGCTCTGAATTAGCCAGTCGGTTTGACGACGACGGTAAATGCCCGATAAGACAAATCCTTGGTCTGGCCCTGTAGCCCACGCCACAATAGAGTCGTCGGGATCTAAGTCTATTAGCTTAGTGCCTCGCCCCCCTCCGCTTAGCGTTTTAAGCTCGCTGAGAGCCAACACCAACAAGCGATTGTTTGCCGTGAGTATAGCCAACAAAGTATGGTCAGGCTGCACATAAAGAGGCGGTAACAACGGGTCAGACTCGGAAATGGAGACAAACTGTTTACCCGCACGTTGACGCGTACTCATATCGCTGAGCCGAGTCACAAACCCATAGCCACTTTGCGCGCCCAGCACCATTTTTTGTTGGGCCGCACCTACCATCATATGACATATTGGCGCCGCACTGTTGACTTCGGCTAAGGCCGTAATCGGCTGCCCATCACCCCGCCCAGATGGCAAGTCTGCCACGGCAACACTGTAGCTGCGCCCATCCGTTCCTAAGGCAATCAGCTCATCCGTGCTGCGACATTCACGCGCATCGTAATACCCATCACCGCTTTTAAACTGAAACTGCTGCACATCATGACCGTGCCCTTGGCGTCTACGCAGCCACCCTTGCAGAGACATGATCACCGTCATGGGTTCATCCACCACACGTGTTTCCAATACGGCTCGCTCTGCCTCTTGAATAAGAGTGCGACGTGTATCGGCAAAGGTTTCAGCGTCTTGAGTAATTTCCTTAATAAGCAACCGCTTAAACGCCGTTTTACTATCTAACAGCTTTTGTAAGGCGGCTTGTTCTTTGCGCTGCTTGGCTAGCTCTTGCTCTATTTTAAAGCCTTCTAGGCGAGCCAACTGACGTAAACGCATCTCCAAAATATCTTCGGCTTGGCGCTCACTTAAGGCAAAACGCTCGATCAACGCCGCTTTGGGTTCATCAGCATCCCGAATCGTTTGAATGACGGCATCCACATCCAAGTACACAATCATGCGCCCTTCTAGGATATGAATACGCTCCGTCACTTTATTTAAGCGGAACTGGGTGCGCTTGCGTACCGTTTGAGCCCTGAACTGCAACCACTCTTCGACCATTTGGCGTAGAGTGCGCTGTCCGGGACGACCATCAATCCCAATACTGACCAGATTGATGCTGGCATTGCCTTCCATGCTGGTTTGAGCCAACAAGGTAGTAATAAACTCATCACGATCAATACGGCTGGACTTGGGCTCAAACACCAATCGAATCGGATCATCTTTACCCGACTCGTCCCGCACGGTATCCAACAAACCCAATAACAAAGCACGAGTTTGCTGCTGTTCGGCCGTTAAGGCTTTACGCCCGGCACGCACTCGCGGATTGGTTTTTTCTTCAATTTCCTCTAGAACTTTTTGTGAGGACGACCCTGGAGGTAACTCTTTGATGACTAACTGCCACTGTCCTCGAGCTAGCTCCTCAATGTCCCAACGAGCACGTACCTTGATAGAACCTCGACCCTGCTTGTAGACTTGGCTTATGTCGGCAGCAGAGCTAATAATTTGCCCACCACCAGGAAAGTCCGGACCAGGAATCAATGCATAAAAATCATCATCACTCAGTTCAGACTGCTCTAGCAGCTGAATACACGCTTGGGCGACTTCGCCTAAATTATGCGGCGGAATTTCTGTTGCCATACCGACGGCAATGCCAGAAGCCCCATTAAGCAACACAATGGGTAAACGCGCTGGCAATAATACCGGTTCTTTTTGTGAGCCATCGTAATTAGGCTCAAAGTCAACGGTGCCCTCGGCGAGCTCTTCGAGCAGTAACCCAGCAAAAGGAGTCAGACGCGCTTCGGTATAACGCATGGCAGCCGCATTGTCCCCATCACGAGAGCCGAAGTTACCTTGGCCCTCAATTAAGGGATAGCGCAATACAAAATCTTGCGCCATACGTACCATAGCATCGTAAGCGGCCTGATCACCATGAGGATGGTATTTACCTAATACATCACCCACTACACGAGCAGATTTGACGGGCTTGGCCCCTGCGCGTAAACCCATCGCATTCATCGCATATAAAATACGGCGCTGTACGGGCTTTTGACCATCTGCCACATCAGGCAAAGCACGGCCTTTTACGACGGAAACCGCGTAATCTAAATAGGCTTGCTCGGCATATTGAGCCAAGCTAATCGCCTCGTTGTCCTGCGACGTTGACGTCGCAGGCTGTTCATTTGCATCAGCCGCAAACAAATCGGATTGCATCATAGGTATCCTGTGTTGTAGTCATGATTTCGTAGACAAAGCACAGCGCAACATAGCGCTTTAGATGTCTATATCGGCCAAATTACCTTTGGCTTCTAACCAGACACGTCGTTGAGCCGCTTCGCTGCGTGCCATCAACATATCAAACATCGCTACCGTGCCCTCTAGGCCTTGTGTGCCATACATAACAGGCAATAAGCGACGGGTGTCTGGGTTCATGGTGGTATCCCACAATTGCTCAGCACTCATTTCCCCTAAGCCTTTAAAACGGCTAATGGACAAGGAGTCTTCGCGCACTTTTTCTTTGCGCAATTTATCTAACGCACTGTCTAACTCAGCTTGATCCAAGCAGTAAATTTTACGAGCTGGACGCTTGGCTATGGCCGGTACATCGAGGCGGAATAATGGAGGTCGAGCAATATACACATGCCCAGCTTGAATCAACGCAGGAAAATGACGGAAAAACAGCGTCAATAAGAGCACTTGAATATGCGAGCCATCGACGTCCGCATCCGACAAAATACAGATTTTGCCATAACGTAACCCAGATAAATCAGGACTTTCTGTTGCCGTATGTGGATCCACACCGATAGCAACAGAAATATCATGAATTTCCTGGTTAGCAAATAAACGATCGCGTTCTACTTCCCACGAGTTCAACACCTTGCCACGTAATGGCAAAATGGCCTGAAACGATTTATCACGCCCCATTTTGGCCGACCCCCCAGCCGAGTCACCCTCGACTAAAAAGAGTTCATTACGACTGATATCGGTGGTTTCACAATCAGTCAGCTTGCCGGGTAAGACGGCCACACCTGAGCTTTTACGCTTTTCTATGCGCTGTGTAGAGCGAACTCGCGCTTGGGCATGACGAATCACTAGCTCGGCAAGCTTTTTACCCTCGTCCACTTCAGAGTTCAAACGCAACTCGAGGGCATTTTTAACAGCCGTACTAATCATACGTACTGCGTCTCTGCTGTTTAATCGCTCTTTAATTTGCCCCTGAAACTGAGGGTCTAAAATTTTTGCAGACAACACAAAGCTAACACGCGCAAAGACATCGTCGGGCAATAAACGTAACCCTTTGGGCAGCAAGCTATGCAGCTCCGCAAAGTTTTTCACCGCTTGATATAAGCCATCGCGTAACCCCGCCTCGTGTGTACCACCAGCAGGCGTAGCGATCAAGTTCACAAAGGATTCACGGACGATGGCACCCTCTAGTGTCCATGCTACGACCCATTCTGCACCCTCGCCAACGGCATAATTCTCATCGTCCTCTGCCGCAAACTGCGCCCCTTGGAACAGGGGAATATAAAGTTCTTGATCGGCTAAGGACTCTTGAAGATAGCCAGCCAAGCCATCCTCATAACACCACTGTAACTGCTCATTCGTTTTTTCATTAATCAGGGTAACCGTCGTCCCCCCTAGCAAAACGGCCTTGCTGCGCAACACATGTTTAAGCTCAGCGAGGGGAATAACCGCTGAATCAAAATACGTGGAATCAGGCCAAGCACGCACCCGCGTACCGGTTTTACGTTTGGGAGCAGAACCCGCCACATGCAGGGCATTCAGCACATAGCCGTCAGCAAAATCAATTTGATGTATTTCGCCCTGACGCAGGACTTGGACCTCTAGGCGTGTGGATAAGGCATTGGTCACCGAGACCCCCACACCATGCAGCCCACCGGAAAACGCATAGGCGCCCCCGTCTTTTTTATCAAACTTACCACCCGCATGCAAACGCGTGAAAACCAGTTCGACAACCGGAGCGTGTTCTTCGGGATGCATACCTACCGGAATACCCCGTCCATCATCCTCTACGGACACACTTTGATCTTTATGCAGTGTCAACGTAATATGCTTAGCATGACCTGCTAAGGCTTCATCTGCCGCATTATCGAGAACCTCTTGTATAATGTGTAAAGGGTTATCGGTGCGGGTATACATGCCCGGACGTTGACGCACTGGCTCTAAGCCTTTCAACACCCGAATTGATGATTCATCGTAATTGGACTTAGACACTCTCTAGTTCTCTATCATTCGGAAAAAAATCTATTTTACGAACTATGCGTCTAAACCCCAAACATAATCTGAGCACAACTTTTCAATTCACTGTTCCTGCTTAGGTCTAAAAAATTCGTATTGCATGTAGATAATGCACAACACAGCAAAAAATGTCTTGCCTATACATTGTGCTTGCTGCATGCGATCTCGTATAGTGTATTTATCTAATCATCTTTATACTTTCAGAAAATTTCTCCATGAGCCAATACATTCAAAATGTCTCTGACACGTCTTTCAACGAAGACGTTCTTAACTCTGATAAGCCCGTACTCGTCGACTACTGGGCCGCTTGGTGTGGTCCATGTAAAGCGATTGCTCCTATTTTGGACGAAATTGCTGAACAATACGCAGGTCGTGTTACTATTGCTAAATTGAACGTAGACGAGAATCCTGAAACCGCATCAAAATTCGGTATTCGTGGTATTCCTACACTAATGCTGTTTAAAAATGGCGAGCCTGCCGAAACTAAAGTAGGTGCTATTTCTAAATCACAGCTCCAAGAATTTCTCGATAACTCCTTATAAACAACAATCTCTGCGCGAGCCATGTCCTTGGCTCGCCGCCATTGGCTGATTCCCTTCTTTTCTTCTCATGCACCTCAACGAACTCAAAGCGCTGCACGTTTCACAGCTGCTAGAAATGGCTGCCAGCCTAGAAATAGACAATGCTAACCGTATGCGCAAACAAGAACTTATGTTTGCCATTATGAAAAAGCGCGCTAAACAAGGCGAACAAATATTTGGTGATGGCGTCCTCGAAGTCTTACCAGACGGCTTTGGTTTTTTACGCTCTCCTGATACGTCTTATCTAGCTAGCACCGACGACATTTACATCTCTCCCTCACAAATTCGTCGTTTTAATTTGCACACCGGAGATTCCATCGAAGGCGAGGTTCGCACTCCTAAAGACGGGGAGCGCTATTTTGCCTTAGTCAAAGTAGACAAAGTCAACGGCACCCATCCCGAGGCCATCAAACATCGTATTATGTTTGAAAACCTCACCCCCCTGCATCCTAACCAGCCCATGCGCCTAGAGCGTGAGATCAAAAGTGAAGAAAACATCACTGGTCGCATTCTGGATATTTTTGCCCCCATTGGTAAAGGCCAACGCGCTCTGATCGTAGCCAGCCCCAAGTCGGGTAAAACCGTTATGATGCAGCACATGGCACATGCCATCACCACCAACTACCCTGACTCAGTTCTCATCGTTCTCCTCGTCGACGAGCGTCCCGAAGAGGTCACTGAAATGCAACGTACCGTACGCGGTGAAGTCGTTGCCTCCACCTTTGACGAGCCGGCAACACGCCACGTCCAAGTGGCTGAAATGGTCATTGAAAAGGCCAAACGCTTGGTTGAGCTCAAAAAAGACGTGGTGATTTTGCTGGACTCCATCACTCGCCTAGCTCGTGCGTACAACACCGTTGTTCCCTCTTCTGGCAAGGTCCTAACGGGTGGTGTAGACGCCAACGCCTTACAACGTCCTAAACGCTTTTTTGGTGCAGCACGCAATCTCGAAGAAGGCGGTTCATTAACCATTATTGGTACAGCACTAATCGAAACCGGTAGCCGTATGGACGAGGTCATTTACGAGGAATTCAAAGGAACGGGTAACTCCGAGATCCACCTCGAGCGTCGTCTGGCAGAAAAGCGTATTTACCCTTCTATTAATCTCAACAAAACCAGCACACGTCGCGAAGAACTACTCATCAAACCCGACCTACTGCAAAAAGTGTGGGTATTGCGTAAATTCATTCATGATATGGACGAAGTCGATTCCATGGACTTCATCCTAGACAAGATCAAGGCGACTAAAAACAACGCCGAATTCTTCGATATGATGAAAAAATAGCACCAACTGCGCTATCCAAAAAAGCACCCAACAGGGTGCTTTTTTTATGAGGTCGCTATTGACTAAGGAACGGTATCTAACGGGATTTCTTGGGTCTGCAATTGATCCCAAGGCCCACTTAACTGATATTGCATCGTCATGGCTTTGGCTAAAGGATCTTTTAATAACCACTGCGTTAAGAACGCACTCAGCCCCACAACAGGATTCACCACAATTCCCGCCGCCAAGGCAGCACCACTCATTTCCATACGAGGCACAACCACCGCTCTCATGTCTATGGTTTCTAATGCCATGTTGGCTTGCCCTTCGAGCATTACCGCCCCCACCGGCCCCACCACTTGTAGCCCCTCTGTAGATAACACGCGTTGCGTCAGCTGCAGTTTCCCCGTTATCTGATCAAAAGGAAATCCATTGCGCACTAGACCACGCAAATCGGGTCCTAAAGAACTGAGGCGTGAAATGGACTGCAACGATAAAAACTCGAGTAATTTCCCCGTTCCAGACCGTAATTGATTCAGACGGCCCCGTTGAATATCTACCTCAAACTGAGCGTGCAAATGATCCACTGAGGTAGACCAAGGTAACTGCGCCCAGCTTAAGTCTGCCTGCACGCTACCTTGCCCCTCAGCCAACACCTCTTTAAAGCCGATGTAATCCAACAAATCTCCCAATGACTCGCTTTGAAGCTCCGCCTGCAACTGCAAGCCTCGATCAACCCCAGCCAAACGCCAATTACCTTGAGCCGTGAGTTCACCATAGGGTGTCTGCAAGCTTAGTTGGGGAATCAACCACAACGAACTCTCTATAGAAGAACGACGCCCTAAGCCTGTTAAGCGTCCTAATTGCAAGCCATCATAATGAAAGTCATCAATGCGTAAATCCAAATTAGCCAAATCAAGTTCTAGCTCAGACTCCTGCTCAACGTTTAGGGCCTCGTCTTGGAGCTTAGGTTGCCAATGCACACGCTGAAACTCGGCATCCACCACACCCACCACCTGTCCCGGAGGGCTTTCTTGCCATTGCACCGTCCCATCAACCTGCTCAGAACTAATATCGGTGCGCCACTGCTCGGGCTGCATACGCTGGGTGGTAAAGGTTAAGTGACTCAAAACACCATTCAAGGCATAGGCTTCTTCGGCTTTAATGCGTAATGCGCGTAAAGCAATCAAGCTGGGACTACTCTGTGTTTCTGGCGTAGATGCCACGCTGTCCAATACCTCTTGCCACTGATCCAAATCCAGTTGAGGATGCTCTATATCTATCCATAAGCCCGGCGCCAACGTAGCAAGGTTAGGTGCAGAGCGCTGCCACAACACATAGCCTTTCTCAAACACAGGCTCTGTCTGTGTATTTTCTAACAAGGCCAAACTCAAGCCAGGCTCCATCTGCACACTGAGCATATGCTGCTTTTCATCAAATGACATCCAACGTGCTTTCAAAGGCCACGTTTGATCTACACGTTTCTGTAATGGTGCCGGTAAGCTAGACTGCAACCCTTGCAGTGAGCTTTGCATCGCCACAAAAAAGTCTAAATCCTGATCCAATCCCACCTGCGCCGTATAGGAAATATCGCCATTCACATACGCCTGCAAACCCTCTAGACCGGCATACTGAGTTAAGGCATCGGCCTGTAACTGTCCCTCTAACTCTAGTGCTTGCTGCGCTGCCCCCAAACGTTTTGAAATGCGCAACGGACCGCCTAGCCACTGCCCCTGCATCGCTTGTGCCTCCACCCCTTGCTCACTAAATAACAAACGCCCTTGTAATCGTTCTAAAGGGGGTAACCAAGGTAAGAGAGTGAGGCGATTATTCGCAAACTCAATATGCCCGGCCACTTCTACTTGCTCACCGTCTTCTAAGTTAAGGGACAATTGCAAGGGCACCTGCCAATCACCTGTAGCTTGGGTCTGATCCAACGCGTTGTCTAATAAAGCCCCTAAGTTACTGTGTGTCATCAGCCCCAAATACGCCTGAGCCGATCCAGTGCTATCGGTCGTTAAACTGAGGATAGGATCAGCCGCGGCTAAATCATCGATGGCCAAAAACATAGACGAGGCTTGCACGGCGTCTTTTTTGTTAGGCTTTAACTCACTCTGTCCGTGTTGGATCCACAACTGATTACCTCGCATTAACAAGGTGGCATCTAGATTTTCTATTTTAGGCCAGCCTTTTTCTTTAGACGTGGCAGGGTAGTAATCCACCTCGGCCTGTTGTACTGGCGCACCGACATAAAAAATCCCCTGAGACGGGTCCACATAGGGGTAATCGTGTAAATTGCCCTGCCAACGTATGACCGCTTCGGGAGCGTGACCAGCGACCAAACTAGTGCGTAACCACTCTACTGTTGCCTCGGGTATTTCCGGCATGGGAAAATATTTATATAATGCATTGAGCTCAATTTGCTTCGCCTGTGCAGTTAAATCCCATTGTGCTTGATTCCAATCAGTGGCATGCGGCACCACAGACCCCGTCAGCTCTACCTCAAGGTCTGCATTTTTGAGCGACAAGCTCGATACATTCAGACGGGCTTTATCAGCCTGCAGCTGACTATTCGCCTTTAAAGCCACCTGATCAAAAAGCAAGCTCTCTGCAAAATAAGGAGGCTCAAGCCACTGTACGCCTTGAGCATATAACTCCAAATCAAAGGCGTCTTGCAGTACTCTCTGCTGCAAAGGCTGCTGTTCAATATAATGACGTATGCTAGACCAAGGCCCTTGTACAAAGGCCCGTAGTTGCTGAGCCTTAATCTCTCCCCAGTCTTGCGTTTGCCAATGCCCCTCTTGAACTTGCACGTCTAAACTGATTTCGGTGATCTCGCTATGCGCTAACTGCACCCACACTTGAGCCTCTAGCTGAGCACTAACCAAACCCGTTGGCAAGTCTGCCCATCTTAGCCAGGCCTCAGCCTGTAACCCCTGTAATTGTGTATATAAGGTGCCGCTAAGCTGATTTTGACGTAGGGCTGCGCTGTCTAACTGCCCCTGCAGGCGAATGGCTTGCCCTAGCCCCGTTGGCGGCTGCGCGGTGACCATGTAGTGCAAACTCTGATCCCGTTGCTGCAATATCCCTTGGACCTGCGTTAATTGAATACGCTCGTGCCCACGCCACTCATCATGCCAACTCAGGCTGGCATCAGTCAGTTCAATTTTCTGTTGTTGTGCTAGCCACTGTAAAAAACCGCTGGGCTCGGAACGGGTTTGCTCTGTGCTCTGTACCGCCTGACCCGCGATATGCAAACGCTGCTCCGTATCACGATGCACATCAAGGTGTAATCCCGACACCCCTACATACGAAAATACGATGTTGCCTTTAAACAAGCTCAACAATTGCAAACGCATTATCATGGAAGGGATATGCAACGGTGCTTGAGTCGCATCCGCATTAATAGAAACATCTTGTAGCAAAAGCTCGGGATATAGATCCCGCCATTGCGCCTGTATTGTGCCTATGTGAATATCACTGTGTGTTATGTTGCTTAGGACTTGGTTAATAGGAGCGCGCCATTGATCTATATTGGGAATAATCCAATAACGCAAACCAAGCACCACAATCATCAGAACCACATATAAAATCAGTAGTCCTCGCCCCGCCCAACGTAACAAAGGCCCCATTTTTCTCTTTGATTTAGTTATGAATTTAACACGTACCTTAAACTGGTCTGGTGCATTAAGGCGTCAACTACATGCCACCCCCGAGCTAGCGGAGTGGCTAGCGGAGCACAGCAAGCTAGCCCTGAATCCCGAGCGTATCCAACACTGGTTTAATACTCTTCAGCCTGAAGGTGCCGCGACTGACTCGGAGCAGTTACAACACTCATTACGTTTGCTAAGGCGTTACGTGTTTTTCACACTCATGGAGCGCGATCTACAGGCTAAAGCTAGTTTAGCCGAAGTTGGAACCGCCATGAGTTTTTTAGCCGACCTAAGTGTGAGCAAAGCTTACGAATGCGTCAGCCAAGAACTCAGCCTAGCGCATGGCGTCCCTCTGGATCCACAAACAGGAGCCCCACTAGAACTCGTCATTGTGGCCATGGGCAAATGGGGCGGCGAAGAACTAAATGTGTCATCGGATATTGATCTAATCACCTTGTATACCGCAGAGGGTGAAACTCAAGGGCCACGTCCGCGTAGCCACCACGAATACTTCGGTCGTGTAACGCAGCGCTTACAGCAACTGCTTTCCCAAAATACTGCCATGGGTCATGTCTTTCGTACCGATTTACGCCTCCGTCCTAACGGCGATGCAGGAGCGTTAGCCTGGAGCCTAAGCGCCCTAGAAAAATACTTTATGCATCACGGTAGAGAGTGGGAGCGTTATGCGTGGGTCAAAGCCCGTGTACTGCCTGTACGCGCTTTTGCACAAAGTCAGCCTACCCTAGGTTACGAACGTCTAGAACAGCTACGTATTCCTTTTGTGTATAGAAAATACTTCGACTTTGATGCCTTAGCCTCCTTGCGCGAACTCAGAGAGCGTATTCGTCAGGACTGGGAACGTAAAGTCATTGCCAAGGACAGCTTAGAAAGCACGCATAACATTAAATTAGGCGATGGCGGTATACGAGAAATTGAGTTCGTGGTTCAGCTGAACCAGCTCATTCGTGGCGGTCGTTGGCCCTCGTTACAACAGCAAAATCTACATGAGGCCATACAGGCTCAGGTACAAGCCGATTTAATGCCCGCCGACTTGGCGCACAACCTGCTTCAGGCCTATGAGTTTTTACGTCGTACCGAACATTTTTTACAGTATCGCGAAGACGAACAAACTCACCTACTGCCTACAGACCCGAATGTCTTTGCCCTGCTGGCCGATAGCATGGGACACAGCACCAAACACTTTGCAGAGCAGCTGACACACCACCGCGCTTTTGTACACCAAAGCTTTCAAGATGCCTTTAGATTGGCGGGTGTAGAGAAAAAAACCACCGTATCGGCGCCTAAACGTAGTACCAAACTGGATCCCCAACCTAGCCATGATGCAGATCCACACTCGCTAGAACAAGAAAGCACACGGCTACTAGGCAGTCATCGCATCCAACGTTTGCCGGCTTATAGTCTTACTCGCTTACAAGAGCTATTGCCTTTGGTTAGAAAGGCAGCTGCCCAAACTAGCGACCCATTAGAAACCAATAAACGTCTACACCACCTACTAGAACACATCGCCAATCGCAGCTCGTATTTAGCCTTATTACTGGAATACCCCGACACCATTCAACGCTTGGCCGCCATTGCTGGCGCCAGCCCGTGGGCGGCCCACTACTTAACCCAATACCCCTTGGTTTTAGATAGTTTAATCCAATGGAGCTCCTTGCTAGAAAGCCCTGACTTCCCTAGTCTAGCCGATCAATTACGCTTGGAACTCGATGCGTGTGTGCTACCCAATGGTCAAGCAGACATCGAGCGTCAAATGAACTTGATGCGCGACTTACAACATCAGGTCAGCTTTCAGCTTTTAGCCCAAGACCTAGCGGGCCTGCTCACCGTAGAAGGCCTAGCCGATCAACTGTCTGCTCTGGCCGATCTACTGCTGACCGAAACGCTTTACCGCACGTGGCCATTGGCCCAACCACGTCAACAACACCCCGAACCGACCTCCCCTCGTTTTGCAGTAGTGGCCTACGGCAAGCTAGGCGGCAAAGAGCTAGGCTACGCCTCCGATTTGGACTTGGTCTTTCTGTATGATGACCCCGAACAAGATCACGTAGAAAAATACGTGCGTCTAGGACGTCGTATGGTGTCATGGCTAACAACCCTGACCTCATCTGGCCGTTTGTACGACGTAGACATGCGTTTACGCCCAGACGGCGATGCCGGTCTGATTGCGGTCTCTATCGATGGGTTTGAAAAATACCAAAGCCAACAGGCCTGGTCATGGGAGCACCAAGCCATTACCCGAGCCCGCTTTGTCACAGGCGACCCCGATTTAGGCGCGCGTTTTGAACGTGTGCGTCGCGATATTTTATTGCGTGAACGCGACCCAGTGCTTTTCAGACAGAATGTCACTGAAATGCGAGAAAAAATTCACCAAGCTCACCCTAATCAAAGTGGTTTATTTGATATAAAACACGATAGAGGCGGCATGGTAGACATTGAGTTCATTACACAGTATCTGGTGCTGTGTTATGCTCAGCATTATCCAGCTTTATTAAATAATTTGGGGAACATTGCCCTACTAGGTATAGCGGCCCAGCACCAGTTAATTCCGTTGCAACTCTCCGAGCCCGCTATTCAGGCCTATCGTACCTTTAGGCGCTACCAACACAATTTACGTCTCCAAGGCGCTACGGTAGCACGTCTTCCCCTAGAAACCGTTCAAGCAGAACGCGACGCCGTCAGTGCCTTATGGCAGGCCGTCATGAATTAATTCTAGTTAAACACAATGAAACTCACCGACTACACTCGTCCTGTTCTTACTACTCCGAACCACAGCAAAAAAGTCCTGCTGCACTCCTGTTGCGCCCCCTGTTCTGGCGAGGTCATGGAGGCAATGACAGCCTCGGGGATTGATTACACCATTTTTTTCTACAATCCCAATATCCACCCTCTGCACGAGTATGAAATCCGCAAAGAAGAAAACAAACGCTTTGCCGAAAAACATAACATTCCTTTTATTGATGCCGACTACGATGCCGATAACTGGTTTGAGCGCGTCAAAGGCATGGAGCACGAACCCGAGCGCGGCATTCGCTGTACAGAATGTTTTGATATGCGTTTTGAGCGCACTGCTTTGTACGCCCACGAACATGGCTTTGACACCATCAGTAGTTCGCTAGCTATTTCGCGCTGGAAAGACATGAATCAAATTAACGGTTGCGGTGAACGCGCAGCAGCCCGCTACCCGGACATGCTCTACTGGACCTACAACTGGCGCAAAGACGGCGGTTCACAACGTATGCTGGACATTAGTAAAGAGGAACAGTTTTATCAGCAAGAATACTGCGGCTGTGTGTATTCCTTGCGTGACACCAACAACTGGCGTCTCTCCAAAGGCCGCCCCCGCATCGAATTCGGCGTCAAATTCTACGGCGTCAACGACACCGCCACTCTGAAAAAAACCGACTAAAATGCACCAGGGGCCATCTGAAGTGGCCCCCGATAACCGCCGTCGCAGTCATAATCTACTAGCCCACTAAACGCCTAAATAGCGCTCCCACAGACTGCGGTCTGCATCCAACCCTGCTGAATCCCCCTGCCACACCACCACCCCTTTTTCTAAAATGATGTGGTGATCTGCTAACTTCATCAGACGCTCAACATACTTATCAATAATCAAAATCGTTTGACCCTGAGCCCGTAGCACGTCTAAACACTGCCAAATTTCCTCACGGATTTTAGGTGCAAGACCTTCGGAAGCCTCATCTAAAATCAACAGTTTAGGATTGGTTACTAAGGCGCGCCCAATGGCTAGCATTTGCTGCTCACCACCAGACAACTGGTTTCCCATATTGTTTTGACGCTCTAGCAAACGTGGGAAAAACTCAAACACCTTTTCTGGTGTCCAAGCCTGCTGTGTATTGGGATTACGTTGAGCCAAAAAAGCCGTTAAATGCTCTTTGACGGTGAGATTGGGAAAGCACATTCTGCCCTCTGGCACAATAGCAATACCCGCCCGAGCAATTTTATCTGTGCTCCAGCCATTAATTGGCTTGCCATCAAACTGTACCGACCCGCCACGAATAGGCAACAAACCCAAAATAGTTTTGAGCAAAGTGCTTTTACCCATCCCATTTCGACCTAATACCGTTACTACCTGACCCGCTTGGATTTGCAAATCTACGCCAAACAAGACCTGACTAGCCCCATAGCCACTTTCTAATTTTTCTGTTTGTAAAATCATGCTACCTCCGTGGACTCATCGCCCAGATATGCATTTTTCACTGCCTCATCGTGTCGAATTTCCTCGGGAGTGCCCGATGCGATAATCTGCCCAGCAACCAAAACAGAAATACGATCTGCCAAACGAAAAACCGCTTGCATATCGTGCTCGACTAACAGCATGCTGGCTTTTCCTCGTAGGGATTCGATCAGCTCAGTCAAACGCAAGCTTTCATCAGGGCCCATACCCGCCATGGGCTCATCAAGCAACATGACAACGGGGTCTGCTGCCAACGATAAAGCAAACTCTAGCTTGCGTTGCTCGCCATGAGGTAAATGCTTGGCTTGGCTGTGCCACAGGCTGGGATCAATGGCACACTCAGTAGCTAGCTGCTGAGCCTGCTCAAGCAGTTCAACCTCGGAATCCCGAGCCCTCCAAAATTGGTAGCTGCTACCGGTTGCGGCCTGTACTGCCAACAACAAGTTTTCTAGCACCGTATAGTCATTGAAGATATTTGTGACCTGAAAAGAACGGGCTAAGCCCTGCTCTACGCGCTGATGCGCCTTTAAATGCGTGATATTTTCTGTTTCTAGAAAAAGCTCACCTTTATCAGGACGCAAAGTACCCGCTAACAAATGAATGAGCGTGGACTTACCTGCGCCATTAGGCCCAATCAACCCATGGATCTCCCCTTTGTATAGCTCTATATTGACTCCATTTGTCGCGTGCAACGCCCCAAAATGCTTGTGCAAGTTTTGAGCCTGAAACACCACAGGAGCGGAATGAGTGGCTACTGTCATTATGCTTTACCCTTTTTCTTATCAAACCAGCCAGCCAGACCTTGTGGGGCGGCAAATACAATAATCAATAACAATATCCCCAAAGGTAAATGCCAGTATTCCGTCCAATTACGTAACACTTCCTCTAGAACTAGCAATACTGTCGCGCCCGCCACTCCCCCAAACATCAAACCCATTCCTCCTACCAACACCATAATGATGAGGTCAGCAGACTGTGTCCAATGCATCAGGCTGGGAGACACAAACAAGTTATGATTTGCCAATAATGCCCCTGCTAATCCCATCAAGGCACCACTAAGGGTGTAAGCCACTAATTGAATACCATACACGGGGTATCCTAAGGCTTGCATACGACTGGGGTTTTCTTTAGAGCCACGCAGAGCATGACCAAAACGTGAATCAATCAAACGCTTAAAGACAATAAAAGCCACCACCACAATGGCTAAGACAACATAGTAAAACTGCACATCATTACCTAGGTCGATACCAGGCAAGGTGGAGTATTCGTACAAGTTCATCCCGTCATCGCCCCCATACTGACGCAACGAAATGAATAAGTAGTAAATCATTTGAGCAAAGGCAAGCGTAATCATAATGAAATACACCCCCTTGGTACGCAAGGAAATTGCCCCCGTAATGGCCGCCAACACAGCCGCTAATAGCATGGCAGCAGGCCAAACCAACCAAGCCGCATACACGTTGGCGTCAGCCAATATGCCCACCATATAGGCCCCTGCACCAAAAAAGGCCGCATGCCCCAAAGCCACCAAACCGCCATAGCCCAACACAAGATTCAACGCACTCGCTGCCAGAGCAAAAATCAAAATACGTCGTACAAAAGAGATATAGAACTCCCAACCAAATAAGGGAGCGATTAGCGGAAATGCAATGAGTAACCCTAGTGCTAAAGCAATACCCACTCGTGTTTTTGTCATACCTAACCCCTAGCAGGAAATAATCCGGCGGGCTTTACCACTAAAACCACGGCCATAAGCAAATAAATAGACATCGCTGCAAGAGTGGGCCCTACGCTAGAAGCCACATCGGCGGGGAACACCGTACGCAGTAGCATGGGTAAAAAAGCACGACCGGCGGTATCAACCATACCCACTAACAAAGCCCCGACAAATGCACCACGTATAGAGCCAATGCCACCAATAACAATGCACACCAGCACTAAAATAAGAATGTCCTCGCCCATGCCGATTTGCACAGCATTGATGGGTCCCAACATAGCGCCCGCTAGCGCAGCTAAAGCAGCACCCAGAGTAAAGATACCTAAGAACAAGACAGGAACTCTGACCCCCATTAAGGTTGCCATTTGACGATTAGATGCCCCTGCTCGCACCAAAACGCCTGCACGGGTTCGCGTCACAAACGCATATAAGGCCACCGCTACCACTAAACCCACCGCAATAATTAAAAGCCTAAAGGCGGGGTATAAAAAATCAGGCACAATTTCTACAGGACCAGACAACGCCGCCGGCATATTAAACATAACCGGTGCGGGGCCCCAAATCATTTTGACCAAATCATTAGAAATGAGAATAACGGCATAAGTCCCTAAGACCTGAGCCAAATGGTCTCTGACCACCAAACGCCGCATTAAGGCAAGCTCTAGAATGATCCCGACTACTGCTGTCACCCCCACCGCCACCAACACAGCAAGAGTAAATGAGCCTGTACGCTGCATGGTTTCTGCAGCCACATAGGCCCCTGCCATATACAGGGACCCATGGGCTAAGTTCATGATATCCATAATGCCAAAGACCAAAGTCAGTCCAGCAGCAATAAGAAATAACATCAACCCAAACTGCAAACCATTTAACAGCTGCTCAGTAACTAAAATGAGCGACATACTGTTATCAACCTTTTTTACTTATAAAGTTCGCTTTGATTCCGATTACAGATTGCACTCGTCCACATAGACGTCTTGGTAAGAATCGAAAACCTGACCGACTAACTTGTTGGTTAATACACCATCGGCATCACGCTCGACGACACGAACATAATACGGCTGAATAGGGAAATTGTTTTTGCCATAGCTAAACTCACCGCGGACAGAGTCGTAGTCGGCGGCTTTGAGGGCCTCGAGCACGGCTGTGCGATCTTTGACATTGCCATCGACTTGAGTGACAGCCGCATCAATGGCCATAATGACATCATAAGCTTGGGCGGCATACACCGACGGATAACGACCTTTGTACTCCTCGCGGAAAGCATCCACAAAGACCTTGTTCGCAGGAACGTCTAAGTCATGAGCCCACTGAGCGGTGTTGTACATACCCTCGATAGGATCCCCTACTGCTTGAATAATGTCGGTGTCCCCGGAAAAACCAGGACCAATCAAAACGATGTCTTGGTTTAGACCCGATGCCACAAACTGCTTGATGAAATTAATGCCCATGCCACCCGGCAAGAAGAAGAACACCGCATCGGGTTTGTCTGCACGAATTTGTGCGAGTTCGGCGGCATAGTCAATTTGGCCTAGCTTCGTATAAATTTCCTGACTGGGTTCGTTGGCATAACCACGCTTAAAGCCATTTAATGCGTCTTTACCTGCTGGGTAGTCGGGAGCAAGAATAAAGACTTTTTCATATTTGTCATCGGCTGCGACTTTACCTGCGGCCTCGTGGAAAGCATCGTTTTGGTAGGAGACCCCAAAGAAGTAATCATTACACTGCTTGCCCGCAAACTGGCTGGGACCTGGGTTCGCCGTTAAAAAGGGCACCTCTGCTTTAAACAAAGCGGGGCCAACGGCCAATGCCACGTTTGAGCCGACTGGCCCGGTAAAAAAGTCAATTTTGTCACGCTGGATATACCGGTTCACAAGCTGTCGTGCTTGGTCAGGATTTCCCGCCATATCTTGTTGAATAAACTCGGCAGGCTGCCCACCCAATTTGCCATCGAGTCGTTTAATTGCTAGGTTTAATCCATCACGAATCTCTGCACCAACGGCTGAAAAGGGGCCCGAGCTATCATTAGCAATTCCCACCTTGATGGTATCAGCGGCAGCTGTAGAGCCTAAGCCCACGGAAGTAAAAGCTAAAGCGGCTACTAAACGCTTCATAAGATGTCTCCTAGTGATTGTCTTTTAATCTAATTGAACCGAATGACCAGCTGTAAATAGTTTAGTTGTAAATTAGTTACTATTACACACGGGATATCACCGACAGGGTAAGCCCCCATAACCTGAGTTTACAAATAAAAAGCCCCACCATAGGTGGGGCTATACATAGTCAAAAATGACTAACGTATTCTATTTTTTAAAAGTGAACATAGTACCATCAAAATCCACATGTACTGTGTCCCCCTCAGCAAAGCCACCTTGCAAAATCGCCTTGGCTACAGGGTTTTCAATGCTTTGCTGTATAGCTCGCTTCAAGGGACGAGCTCCAAAGATAGGATCAAACCCAACTTTAGCAATTTCAGCCAACGCCACCGGCGTCACATCTAACTGCAAGTCACGGTCCTGCAAGCGCTGACTGAGACGCTGTAACTGAATCTGCGCAATAGACTGAATATGCTCAGCATCTAATGAATGGAAAACCACTACCTCATCAATACGGTTTAAAAACTCAGGACGGAAATGGTGTTTGACCTCTTCCCAGACGACCTCTTTGACAGCCTCGTACGACTCACCCTGCATAGACTGAATATGCTGTGAACCGAGGTTGGAAGTCATAATCACTACCGTATTACGGAAATCAACGGTACGACCCTGGCCATCGGTTAAACGCCCATCATCCAATACCTGCAACAAAATATTAAAGACATCTGGATGTGCTTTTTCTACCTCGTCTAGCAAAATCACGCTGTAGGGTTTGCGACGTACCGCTTCGGTTAAGTAGCCCCCTTGCTCGTAACCCACATAGCCGGGAGGCGCACCGATTAAGCGAGCCACCGAGTGTTTCTCCATGAACTCGGACATATCCACACGAATCAAGTGCTCTTCGGAATCAAACAAGAAACCAGCCAACGCCTTGGTAAGCTCAGTTTTACCTACCCCCGTTGGTCCTAAGAACAAAAAGGAACCATAAGGACGACTAGGATCGGCTAAACCGGCTCGGGAACGACGGATTGCGTCAGCCACCATGGTGACTGCTTCGCTTTGACCCACCACACGCTGATGCAAGTGAGACTCCATCTGCAATAGCTTCTCGCGCTCGCCCTTCATCATTCTGGACACAGGAATACCGGTAGCACGAGAGACCACCTCGGCAATTTCCTCTACGCCCACCTGTGTACGCAATAACTTAGGACGCGCCTCGACATCAGTTTCATCCTTGGCACGCTCGGCAGATAGCAAACGCTCTTCGAGTTGCGGTAATGTGCTGTACTGTAATTCAGCCAATTTATCAAACTGACCTTTGCGCTGTAATTCGGCCATCTCAGCACGCACGGCTTCAATTTCCTCTTTGATAGACTGAGTGCCTTGGACGGCGGCTTTTTCTGCCTTCCAAATGTGGTCGTAATCATCATACTGACGTTGCAAGGCGTCTAGCTCGTCTTCGATGGTTTGCAAACGCTTTTTAGAGGCCTCGTCTTCCTCTCGACGTACCGCTTCACGCTCAATTTTCAGCTGAATCATACGACGTTCTAATTTGTCCATGACCTCTGGCTTGGAATCAATTTCCATACGAATACGTGCAGCAGCCTCGTCAATCAAGTCAATGGCCTTGTCTGGCAGAAATCGATCTGTAATATAACGCTGGGATAGCTCGGCAGCAGCCACAATGGCCGGATCAGTAATAGCCACCCCGTGATGCAGTTCGTAACGCTCTTGCAAGCCACGCAGAATCGCAATCGTAGAAGGCACGTCAGGCTCGTCTACCTGTACTCGCTGAAAACGACGTTCCAGCGCAGCATCTTTTTCAATGTACTGACGATACTCATCTAAGGTCGTAGCACCAATACAATGAATCTCACCACGGGCCAAAGCCGGTTTTAGCATGTTGCCCGCATCCATCGCGCCGTCGGCTTTGCCAGCCCCCACTACCATGTGGATTTCATCAATAAATAAGATGGTTTGACCTTCGTCTTGGGCAAGTTCTTTGAGAACCGCTTTTAAACGCTCTTCAAATTCACCACGAAACTTAGCTCCTGCCAACAAAGCCGCAAGATCCAAAACTAACAAGCGCTTGCCTTTAAGGCTTTCAGGCACCTCGTTATTCACGATACGCTGCGCCAAACCCTCTACAATAGCCGTTTTACCCACACCCGGCTCACCAATTAAGACAGGGTTATTTTTAGTACGACGCTGTAAAATTTGTATAGCTCGACGAATTTCATCATCACGCCCAATCACTGGGTCTAATTTTCCTAAACGCGCACGTTCGGTAAAGTCTGTGGTGTATTTAGACAGTGCCTCACGATTGGACTCACCTTCGGCATCAGTTACGGTGGCACCACCTCGCACCGCCTCAATCGCGGCCTCTAGTGCTTTTTCCTGTACGCCGGATTCGCGCATTAGCTGACTGGTACGACCTTTTTCTTTGAGAATCGCCAATAAAAACAGCTCGCTAGCCACATAAGTATCACCTCGTTGGGTGGCTTCTTTGTCAGCCTGTGCCAAGGCATTTTGTAACTCACGGCTAGCTCGCAAATTAGCCTCGCCCCCGTCTACTTGAGGTAGGGCCGACAAGTAGTTACTGAGTTCGGTTTTTAAGCGGGGCACAGCAGCACCTGCTCGGGCCAACAAGCTGCTTGCTCCCGAGTCCGGGTCTTCGAGCAGTGCCAAGAGCACATGAGCGGGTTCTAAATAAGCATGTTTTCCTTGAATGGCCAATGTCTGTGCTGTACCTAAAGCCATTTGGAACTGTGTTGTCAATTTATCGATACGCATGAAATACCAAGCCTTTTAAAAATGCACAACTTGAATCAGCAAATTACTTTTAGCTAAGCCGTGCTAAATATCAATAGTTACCTCATAGATACAGCCGTTTTATCTTTTTTCAAGGGCTATATCACACTAGCCGTGAGCTCCTAACGCATACTTTACAAGTATTAATAAATCACTAGGGTAAACCCACCTGTTAATCTGTTTATTAAATAAACGTAAAAGTCCAGCGCATTGACTCAAAAAAATGTTCTTCCGCCTAAATCAAAGAAAAAAGTTACAATGATGATTGATTTGCATCAAGACAAATACTTCATCTTTCACCATTATGCAAAAACGTATCCCCGTCACCGCCGACTCAATGCGCTGCTCTACCTGTATGCTCAGTGCTCTGTGCCTACCGCTAGGCATGCCTGAGCCCGAGCTAAACAAACTAGATGACCTCATTCAAGAGCGTATCCGACTTAAAAAAGGCAGTGTCTTATTTCATCTTTCTGATCCGGTAGATGCTGTTTATGCGCTACGCTCTGGCAGTCTAAAAACTCAACTCGAAGATGCCATAGGGCAAATACAGATTACCGGTTTTTTATTACCAGGTGAAATCGCAGGCATGGACGGTTTACTTAACAATACCCATGTTTCTCATGCTATTGCTCTAGAAGACAGCGAAGTCTGCGTGATGCGCTTGGACGATTTTGATCAGCTTTCCACCCAACTTCCTCTGCTACAAACCCAACTGCGTCGCTTAATGAGCAAGGAAATCAACCGCTCTCATAGCATTATGATGACACTGGGCGCTCTACGCTCTGAACAACGCTTAGCGGCTTTCTTGCTAAATATGTCAGATCGTCTGACCGCTCTAGGCTATTCACCCTACGAGTTCATCTTACGCATGAGCCGCGAAGAAATTGGTAATTTTCTCGGCCTGACTTTGGAAACCGTTAGCCGTCTTTTTTCTCGCTTTGCCCGCGAAGAACTACTGGAAATTCAGCAACGCGAAGTCAAACTACTCAACTTGCCTGCTTTGCACCAGCTAGCCGGTACGGCTTGCCCTACCCATTCCTATTAATAGCGCAGGTTTTAAGCCATAAAAAAAGCTAAGCCCAATCAACAGGCTTAGCTTTTTTCATTATGTTGTCTGGATTATTCCTTGTGCTCGACGCTTTCTGTTTGCGAGCTAGGCAAAATTTGTAATCCTTTTTTGACGGCCCCAGATAAGGGACGATCGTAATTGGCAAAGGCCAAATAAATAGTAATTAAACACGCTACCACAACAATAGCGGGGCCTGACATTAGAATCCAAGGCCAAGGCTCTTTGTACCAAGGCCGAGTGTCTTCACGTACTCGTGCTGAGCGCATAATGGCTCCTTATTTGGGTATGTAAAAATTGGATGAGTCTTTGGCATGAGCCGACCGATCTTGCCCTTCAACGGCATCGGCACGAATCTGAATCTCATGCATACCATTGCTTAGACCGGATTCATAAGGCACTTGCACCACAATAGGCACTAACTCAGTAGAAGACGCAGGCAGAACCACGGTATCTCGACCATTGTCAGCGCGCATTATTTTGATGCCATCAAGACCTTCGACTGAGATTTGAATGGTCAGAGGCGCTTCATCTGCATTCACTAACTGTAGTCTATAAACGTTTTCAATCAAGCCACCGGCCACTTCACGTCCGAGCAGACCTCGGTCACGAATAATATTCATCTTTAGGGTATCGCGCATGGCCATAGACCAAACCAAGGCTAAGCTAACAATGACCAGTAAAGAAATATAAATTAAAACGCGTGGTCGGAACATGCGTTTGCGCGCTTGATCTTGAGTGGAACGTTCGTTAATCGCGCGCCCAGAGGTATAACGGATAAGGTCACGCTCGTAACCCATTTTGTCCATGACCTCGTTACAGGCATCCACACAGGCGCCACAACCAATACACATGTACTGCAACCCTTCACGGATATCGATACCGGTAGGACAGACCTGCACACAGAGGCTACAGTTAACACAGTCACCCTTGCCTTCGGCTTTGTGATCGACCTTTTTAGAGCGAGGGCCACGCGGCTCGCCACGCACATAATCGTAGCTAACAACAAAGGTATCCTCGTCCACCATAACACTTTGAAAACGAGCGTAAGGACAGGCATAACGACAAATGGACTCGCGTAAAAAACCAGCAAAGCTAAGTATCGCCGCGCTATACATCAAGAACCACACCCACTGCCAAGTCCCTAGATCAAAATGCAGGATATCGCTAGGCAATTCGCGTATAGGCGCAAAATAGCCAATAAAAGTCAGACCGGTCCATAACGAAAACAGGACCCATACCGCATGCTTGGTAAATTTGATACGGAATTTACGTAAGGACCAAGGGGCTTCATTCAAACGAATACGAGCCACGCGATCGCCTTCGATTTTTTGCTCGAACCACATCATGATCTTGGTGTAGACCGTCTGCGGACAGGCATAACCACAGAACAATCGACCAGCGATGGCAGTGAACAAAAACAACGCATAGGCGCAAATAATGAGCAGCACCGCTAGATAAATAATGTCTTGGGGCCACAACACCATACCAAACAAATAAAACTTACGCGCACCTAGGTCAAATAAAACGGCCTGACGGTCATTCCACTGTATCCAAGGCAAGCAAAAAAATAGAATTTGCGTCAACCAGACCAGAGCATTACGAATGGTATCGAAATGGCCTTTGACAGAACGTGGGATAATTTTCCCGCTGGCATCATTGAGGATTTTTTCTAGTTGAGGCGAAGCCCCTACAGCTGCTTGTGTCTCTAAACGAGGAGGTTGCCAAGCAGGTACAGATTGATTGTCACTACCCTTTGCGGGGTCTTTAGGAGCTTCACTACTCATAGCACAAAACCTTCTAAGATAAAAAGGGCTCCTACCTAATTAGGTATGGAGCCCAATACGACTACTGCTGCTCTGTATTGGAGAGCCCCCATACCCAACCCGCCAAAAGACGAATTTGCTCGGGTGATAGGACTGCTTTTTGTGCTGGCATTTGGTTGTCACGACCATTCAAAATACCATACACAATGGAGTCCTCAGAACTGCCATAGAGCCAAGAGTCGTCAGTTAGGTTAGGAGCACCTAGCATCTGATTACCTGTGCCATCTGCTGCGTGACATGCCACACAATCCTGGTCATACAGCTTTTTACCTGGAACCACACGCGTTTGGTCATGTGCCAAGTTGCTTAAAGAACGCACATACTGCGCCAAGTCGGCTGCCTGTAACGGGTTCATCATGGCATTATGCGCAGGCATAATACCGCGACGACCTTCGGTAATGGTGTGCAGGACCTGATCCGGCTCACCACCCCATAACCAAGAATCATCAGCAAGGTTAGGGAAAGAAGGGCTACCCTGAGCATCAGAACCGTGACACTGAGCACAATTATTCAAGAATAAGCGCTGACCAATGGCGCGCGCCTCGTCATCTTGAGCAATTTCAGTAATGGGCATACTGGCGTACTTTTGGTAAACCGGCTGCACACGCTCTTCGATTTCTTCTTGGGCTTGTAAGACTTCTTTGGCTTGGTTGGTATTTAACAAGCCATTGAACGAACCCAAACCTGGATATAAAGCCAAGTAGAGCAAAGCAATAATGGTCAAAATAAGAAACATAGACACCCACCAACGAGGTAGTGGTGTGTCGTACTCGGAAATACCATCCCAAGTATGGCCTGTTTCACTGATCGTCTCGCCTTTTTTAGGCTGACCTTTTAGCTGGCTAAATAGCACATACAAACAGAACACAACCCCACCGAGGGAAGCGACTGTAATCCAAATGCTCCAGCCTACACTCTCAAAACTATTCATTCGAATCCCCTACTTTCTGCTTTGTGACCTCTTCTTCGTCGGGGAGGTCAAAAGGCAGCCTAGACGCTTCATCGTTTGCTTTGACACGGCCCTTAGACCATGCCCAAACAACGATTCCTAAAAAGGTTATTAAGGCTAATGCGGTGGCAATACCGTTTAAGATGCCAACCATTAGTATCCCCCTTCGGCAACTGCAGCATCAGCTGCCGCACGCCCTTGGACTCCTAAGATTTGCAAATAAGCAACTAAAGCATCTTCTTCGGTTTTATCGATTAAGACTTCAGGTGCTTGAGCAATTTGCTCGTCAGTATAGGGAACGCCTAGATCACGTAAAACCTCCATACGTTTTTGAACATTAGCGCCTTCAACTGAGTTGTGCTGTAACCAAGAATAAGCCGGCATATTGGACTCACGTACCACGTCACGTGGGTTACGCAAGTGAATACGATGCCATTCATCGGTATAACGACCACCCACACGAGCTAAGTCTGGACCAGTACGTTTAGAGCCCCACAAGAAGGGGTGATCGTAAACGGACTCACCCGCCAAGGAGTACGGACCATAGCGACGTACTTCAGATTCGAGCATACGAACTTGTTGGGAGTGACACCCTACACACCCTTCACGGATGTAAATATCACGTCCCAATAGCTGCAAAGGCTCGTAAGGAGTCACCCCTTCGGTAGGAGTTGTTGTTGAGTGCTGGAAGAACAACGGCAC
>CANQRK010000003.1 GCA_947626245.1 uncultured Paenalcaligenes sp.
GACATTGAGCCACAACAGACGCCAAGCTGATATCAGGACACTAACGTGTCCGCGCTATTCATCCACGCCCTGAACGGTGTGGTTTTCCGCGCAATCTGATAAATACGATGACGAAATGAAAGAAAAGGGGGCATTAGCCCCCTTGTTGTATTTGCTTTCTTGGTTAGTGCATGGTTTCAGCTTTACTTAGTTCAGACAAGGCAGCGCTAAGGCTGTATTGTGGTGCAAAGGAATCAGCCGTTGCCATGGGCCAAGAGGCACGGAATACGGTTTGGCGGTATTCGCCCCGTAGTAACTCGCCTTTTCCTAGATCAGGGAACAGAGCAGAGAGCACGCGAACCTCGCCGTTTTCTAGGCGGCGAGCAATATGGTGGGGACGAAGATCGGAAGGGTGTTGTAAGCCAGCTGCCCGCAATAACTCGGCCAATGCTTTTAAGGTGTTGTTGTGATAGCTAGCCACACGTAAGGACTTATCCGAAACGACGAGGGCTTTTTGGCGCAGCGGATCTTGGGTAGTGACGCCTGTAGGGCATTTGCCTGTGTGGCAGGTTAAGGCTTGAATACAGCCAATGGCAAACATAAAGCCGCGAGCACTGTTACACCAGTCGGCCCCTAGAGCCATGATACGAGCCATATCAAAGGCACTGATGATCTTGCCGGAGGCACCGATTTTGATTTGTTCGCGCAACCCAATACCCACTAGGGTATTGTGTACCAAGCGTAAACCTTCGACCAGTGGAACCCCTACGTGGTTCATGAACTCGACAGGAGAGGCGCCTGTACCACCTTCAGCGCCATCTATCACAATAAAATCGGGGGTGATCTTAGTGCTGACCATGGCTTTGGCAATAGCAAACCACTCCCATGGGTGACCAATAGTGAGTTTAAAGCCTACAGGCTTGCCCCCCGATAAATCACGCAGTTGTTTAACAAACAGCAAGAGTTCGATGGGGTTCGTAAATGCACTGTGTTGTGGAGGGGAGATACAGTCTTGCCAGACCGGCACATCGCGCGCTGCTGCAATTTCCGGTGTGACTTTGGCTCCGGGTAAAATGCCGCCTTGACCGGGTTTTGCGCCTTGAGAGAGTTTGATCTCAATCATTTTGACGTTGTCTTGGCGAGCACGCTCAGCAAAGCGCTCGGGAGAAAAGTGGCCGTGCTCGTCACGACAACCAAAATAACCCGAACCAATATTCCAAATTAAATCGCCACCGTATTTGGTGTGGTAGCGACTGATGCCGCCTTCACCCGTGTCGTGGGCGAAATTCCCCAAGACCGCACCGCGGTTGAGGGCCATGACGGCATTGGCCGACAGAGCACCGAAGCTCATAGCCGAGATATTAAATACAGACAGTGAGTAAGGTTGAGTACAGTCTGGGCCGCCGACGGTCACACGGAAATTAATGTCTTTAATTTGGCTAGGAACCATAGAGTGGTTGATCCACTCGTAGCCAGGGCTATAGACGTTTTCTTGAGTACCAAAAGGCTGTTTATCCTCTTGTTGTTTGGCGCGTTGATAGACTAAAGAGCGATCAGCTCTGGAAAAAGGTAGCTGTTGGTCATCACTTTCCATAAAGTATTGACGAATTTCTGGTCGAATGAATTCGAACAAAAAGCGTAAATTACCAATGACAGGGTAGTTGCGACGAATAGCATGTTTGGTTTGCGATAGATCTATGATTCCCATTAGGCTTAGAACCAAAAAAGGAATGGCTAAGATCCACCAAGCAGCACTCTTTTGAAGTGCCAGAAGGCTAAATACTGCGGTAGCTAGGATAACAACATAAAATGCAGTATAGCGCGTCAACAAACGTTGCATGAAAAGACTCCAAGTGGGTCGATGATAGTCTAAGTTCAAAATACAGTAATCATAGGCTATTCTGAGACGTATAGAAATGTGCTTTTTTACAATCTTAGAAAAGAAAAATATGACAGTTCGTACTCTTTATGACATTGACTTTACACAATTATATAAAAAACATAAAAAGCAGGCAGGGCGTTCTAAGTCTTTAGCTCAAAAATGGGATCAAAAGGCGGCACAGCTTGCCGTAGGAGGTCTAGAAAGCCCTTATGCGCAGGCTTTTTTGCAGGCATTGGATTTGCAGCCTACGGATACGCTTTTGGATGTAGGCTGTGGAGCAGGCACGATTGCTGTGTTGGCTGCGCCTCAGGTAAAGCAAGTGTATGCTTTGGATTACAGTCAGGGTATGTTAGACAAGTTATTATTAAATGCTGCTCATTATGGTGCGCATAATATAAAAACATTATGTAAAGATTGGGATGAGAGTTGGGCAGAGGTACCGCAATGTGATGTGGTCGTGGCTTCGCGCTCTACTTTGGTCGAAGATATGGGAGCCGCTTTAGTTAAACTAGAAGCACAAGCCAAGCGCCATGTGTATCTTAGTTATCCCGCCACCTTGAGTTTTGCAACGTCGCCTCAGGTGGACTCTGATCAAACCCCTCAGTTCGCTACCCCTAGCTATTTATATATTTTGGCTATTTTGCATCAAATGGGACGCCGGGCACAGCTACGCTTTATACAAAATCAATCCGCCCAGTTGGGGGCGACCAAGGACGTAGATTGGGCGTTAATTGATTGGGAGCTTTAAAAATCTCTGATGTTTCAGATATGATAAGGCGGTGGTGTGGCCTTATCATATCAGTAGTAATAGGCGGCAGTAACAAGCCAGAGGTCTGGTTTTTAGACTAGGAAACATGTGTGACAATTGAAATTGCTTTGGTATTGTTAATCGCCGTTGTGGCGATTTTTCTGTTTGCAACGGAAAAGTTGCGTATTGATGTGGTGGCTCTGTTGGTGTTGTGTGCGTTAGCCATGCTGCAGTTAATTAGCCCAACACAGGCGCTTAGTGGCTTTAGTAATCAGGCCACCATTACGGTTGCCGCTATGTTTATTTTAGCGGCTGGTTTACAGAACAGTGGGGCTTTGTCTGGTATTGGGCGTTTACTCAGTCAAGCTAAGTCCCCCGTATCATTTCTGATGGTGTTGTTTGCGATATTGGCAGTGGTGGCGCCTTTTGTGAATAATACAGCCGTCGTGGCGGTCTTTATGCCCTTGGTCATGAGTGCGGCGGCCAATATCGGTATGTCAGCCTCTAAGGCCTTAATTCCTTTGTCCTATGTGTCGCAAATGGCGGGGGTGTGTACCTTAGTTGGGACCTCTACCAACTTGTTGGTTAATGCCATGGCGCGCGATATGGGGCACCCTGGCTTTAGTATGTTTGAGTTCACCCCGTTGGGCGTGATTTGTTTTATTGCTGGCTGCGTGTATTTATTAACAGTGGGGCGTTGGTTATTACCCGAGACACGCAGTACCGAGCTAGTCGAGCATTACGAGCTAGGTAAATACATTACCGAGCTGCGCGTCATGCCAAACTCGTCTTTAATTGGTAGTTCGGTCGAGGAGGCCAAACTGGGCGAACAGTATGGTGTCTATGTGCTAGAGCTATTACGCGGCAAGGAAACATCATGGTCACCGCGCTCGCAAGTGCTTGTCGAGGGCGATGTATTAATTGCTCGTGGTGATTGGTCACAGCTAGAAAAATTGAAAAAAAATACGGGCTTAGAGATTAACTCCGAATTTAAACTCAAGGCGCAAACCCTCGAAGAGGGCACTCAGCATGTATTAACCGAGGTGATGATTGCGCCGCGGTCTCGCATGATCGGCAGTACGCTAACGCGCTTAGATAGACGTTGGCTACACAGTTCAACGGTGCTAGCGGTGCATCGGCGCGGTGAAATACTGCGTAAGCGCTTAAAAGATGTACGGTTGAATGTGGGCGATGTGTTGTTGATGCTTACCGCTGAAACCGAGGTGCCAGCTTTGCGCAAAGATCGCAATATCATTGTTTTAAGCCAACGAGGGGCTGACAAGGGCAAAGGGTGGCGGGCTCCCTTTGCTTTAGCCGTAATGACCTTGGTCATTGGGGCCTCGGCCTTGGGGTGGGCGTCTATAGCGATTACGTCGTTAATAGGGGCGGTTGCGATGACCTTGGCAGGTTGCTTAGAGTCTGACGAGGCCTACGATGCCATTGATTGGCGCATTATTATTTTGTTGGCAGGTTTGTTGCCCTTAGGGGTCGCCATGAGCCAAAGCGGAGCGGCCGAGTTCATTGTGGCGCATAGCATTGGGTTAGTCAGTGATTCGGGGCCTTGGGTGGTGTTGGCGGTGCTGTACTTGATGGCACTTTTGTTGACCGAGTTTATGAGTAATGCTGCAGCGGCGGTGCTATTAACCCCCATAGGGATGTCCACGGCCACTATGCTTGACGTAGACGCCACCCCTTTTTTGATTGCTGTCACTTTTGCTGCCTCGACCAGTTTTGCGACACCGGTGGGCTATCAGACTAACACCATGGTGTATAACGCCGGCGGCTATAAATTCACCGATTTTGTCAAAGTGGGCTTGCCTTTGAATCTGATTTTTTGGGTGTTGGGGGTGGTGTTTATTCCCGTGTTTTGGCCGTTTTAATTTAAGGCGATACTACAGCAGCCATTCGATGGGTAACTTGGTAATAAAACGCAGCCACCAGCGACTCACGGCGTGGGTGCCTGGCTCGGTACTGTGAATAATAGGCTTAGAGGTGGCTTCGTCGTGTTCTAGCCAGTGTAAAGAGGCTTGGTCGTCTAACAAGACCTGATAGCTTTGGTAGGGAATGTGTTTATCAAATAAATCAGAGATATCACTAGCTAGGTTGCGGCTATGAATCACAAAGCCCAGTTCAGTATTTAGATTGGCCGATCTGGGGTCAAAGTTAAAGGAACCAATAAACACTCGCTTGCCATCAATGGCAAAGGTTTTGGCGTGCAAACTAGACCCCGAGCTGCCCAAGCGGTTTTTACCGGTTTTTTGCAAATGGCCCGACGAATGATGTTTTAGCTCGTAAAGCTCTATGCCTGCGTTTAATAGGTCTTGGCGACGTTTCATATAGCCGGCATGAACGGCAGCGACATCAGTAGCCTCGTAGGAATTCGTCAAAATACGAATAGATAAATTTGGATTCGATGCCAACTGAACAAAGCCTTCTGTACCGACCTTGGTGGGCACAAAATACGGGGAAATTAAATCTAGCTTAAATTCGGGTGTGCCAACCGCGTATTGCAGTTGATAGGTCAGTAGTTGTTCTGGGCTGGCTTGGCCTAGGGCTTTGGCGGGGTCGTCGCTAACCATTTCCGTTTTAACCCATTCCACATCCAGTTGTTGCTCAACTAGGTTTTTAATCAGGCTAGATTGCGTTAACACCCGTAAATAACGTGCAGCGCGCTCGGGGTTTTGTTGCTGGTAGTGTTGTAAATCGAGTTGATCTAGGCTTTGCGAGGCTTTGAGTTTGACCAGTTGATCAATGGGATAGGCCAGTGGACTAGCCCAATAGAGATCAAAATCGGCCGAGACCTCTTGTACTACTTGGCCTACGGCAATGACATCTAGATCGGTAAACAGCACCTGGTCTGTTGCCCCAAAGTACTCGTCCCCTATATTACGTCCCCCCACAATAGTGACCGTATTGTCAACAGTGAATGACTTGTTGTGCATGCGGTGGTTGAGGCGCTCAAACTCAAATAAAAAGCCTAAGCGTTTGTAGGTGCGAAAGCTAAAGGGATTAAACAGACGCACTTCGATATTAGGGTGGCTATGTAGCAAAGCCAGTTCGGTATCCAGTTGATTAATGCCGTTGTCATCTAATAGCAGCCGAACTCGCACGCCACGGTCGGCCGCATCGCGTAGGTCGTTTAGTAGCATGTAGCCTGTGGTGTCGGCACGCCAAATGTAATACTGCACATCAATGGATTGTTCGGCTAGACGCGTCAAAATACTACGTGCAGCAAAGGCTTCGTGTGGGTCCACTAGGGCTCGTATTCCGCTTAGACCGAGGTTTTCAGAGGTTTGCGGTAAAAAGGCATGCCCTAAGGTGGTGTTTTGGGCTTGTTCTAGCGTGATGGCGCTAGATATAGTGCGTTGTTTTAGGGGCGTTAGGTTACAGCCCGATAAAAAAGGTGCGCACAGACCTAGACTGAGCAAACGCAAAAGCCAGCAGTAGCGGACAGAGAGATAGGTCATAAGCCTCCAAGCGACGTGGTTCCTAATGAAGAAATAATACTCGATTCCGTAGGGGCAGGGGGCGTTTTCCGCGCAGTCTGATAAAAACAAAAAACCGCTGCAAGAGCAGCGGTTGATGGGCTTAGTGCTGGGTACGTTTACGAGAGCGTTGCAGTAGACGTTGCTTGCATTGCTCAACCACATGGGGTTGAATTTTTTCCAAGAGGCTTAGGCTAATGTCCGGGTGAATGCTAGACCAAGAGCCGTGTGCGCGTTGCCCAAATAGCGTCGTAATGTCTGGGTTAAAGGCCGCTACTAGACGCTGTTTAGCTGGGTGATAAATTTCTACTTGGGTCGTGTTGGACGCAACTGCTGTAGTAAATTGTTCACCATCAATTGTAAATTCGTTCGCCATAATGTCCTTTTTAGCTCTTTGGCAGGATGCCGGGGGCGAGCAAGTAGGTATAAAGGGCCCCATAAAAAATGCCCGCTAGATGCGGGCTACGATAAACCCTGATTGCATTGTAAAAATGCCACATTGATTGTCCACCTTGTAGGGTTACAGGTTGGCATGAACCGCGGTTCAACTCAAAATGCATAGGGGTATCTTAGCCCCCCTGTTAAGCGAGATCAAGCCCTTTGTTACACACTGTGCGCAAAAAGTGCTCTGCCCTTAACGCCTTCAATGGTTGTGGTTTTTTAGCAAAAAACTTTTAATTTAATGTTAAAACGACGAGCTTGTTATATTTATTAGTAATAAGTTAACTGTTTTATATAATTTAAATTAAGAATGTTTGCGCCCCCAAGGCAATCAGGGAAAACTCGGGGTTTTATTATTAGCCGATTTGCATCGGAATGGTGATAGGGCCATCGTTTATCAGGCAGACATCCATGTTTGCTGCAAACTGGCCGCTAGCCACTATAGGGTGTTGGGCTTGGGCAGACGTTATAAATTGCTCATAAAGAGCCTGAGCCAATACTGGCGCGGCAGACTTCGTAAAGCTAGGACGGTGGCCACGTTGGGTGTCTGCTGCCAACGTAAACTGACTGACGATTAATAGCCCGCCGTTTACTTGCTGTACATTCAAATTCATCTTGCCGTTTTCATCGGAAAAAATACGTAAATTTAGAACTTTTTGCAGGGATTTTTGCACAGTTTCTGTCGTGTCACTGGGCTCGGCACAAAGAAAAACGAGTAGACCTGCTTGAATCGCCCCGATGGTTTGAGCGTCGACTTCGACATGGGCACGCTTAACGCGTTGAATCAATAACAACACCGATATATACCTTTATTCATATGGAAAGGGTAACAATTTAAGTACAATGATTGTATGAGATTTATCTCGTAATACGCATGACAATCATGTCCCTGAAGCATAATTGAATAAAATGGAGAGCGTTCATGAATAACATGAGTCGGCGCCAGTTTTTTAAGGTAACAGGGGGCACTTTAGCGGGATCCAGCATGGCTTTGTTAGGCATTGCGCCTACACCAGCTGTCGCAGCGGCAAGACAATACAAGCTTGAGCGCATGACCGAAACCCGTAGCACCTGTCCTTATTGTTCTGTAGCCTGTGGAATCTTACTTTATAGCCTAGGCGATGGCGCAAAAAATGCCATACCTAGTGTCCTACATATCGAAGGCGATCACGATCACCCCGTCAACCGAGGCACTTTGTGTCCTAAAGGCGCCGGTCTAGTCGACTTCATCCGCAGCCCTAATCGTCTGATGTACCCCGAGTACCGTGCCCCAGGTTCGGACTCATGGGAGCGTATCTCTTGGGATGACGCTTTTACCCGCATTGCAAAACTCATGAAAGAGGACCGCGATGCTAACTTTGTACAAACCACGGATGACGGCAAAGTCGTAAACCGTTGGATCACAACCGGTATGCTTGCTGCTTCAGCAAGTAGTAACGAAGTGGGTTATATCACCCACAAGGTTGTTCGTTCCATGGGTATGCTCGTATTCGATAATCAAGCACGTGTTTGACACGGTCCGACGGTGGCAGGTCTTGCCCCGACGTTTGGCCGAGGCGCGATGACGAACCATTGGGTCGACATCAAAAACGCTGACATAGTTTTGATTATGGGTGGTAACGCCGCTGAAGCTCACCCCTGTGGCTTTAAGTGGGTAACCGAGGCGAAAGCCCATCGTGGTGCCAAACTCATCGTAGTTGACCCACGTTTTAACCGCTCTGCAGCGGTAGCCGACTTGTACGCACCGATCCGTACCGGAACCGATATTGTGTTCTTAGGTGGGGTCATCAAGTACTTGCTCGACAACAACAAGATCCAGCACGAGTATGTCAAAAATTACACTGACATGAGCTTTATCGTGCGCGAAGACTTTGACTTCGAAGAAGGCCTGTTTTCTGGGTATAACCCAGATACGCGTAGTTACGACCGTATGACTTGGGATTACGAGCTTGACGTCAATGGTGACGTGATCTCCGATCCGTCTTTGTCGCACCCTCGTTGCGTCTATAACATGCTGCGTGAACACTATGCTCGCTATACACCTGAAATGGTGAATCGCGTGTGTGGTACCCCTATCAATAAATTTGAACAAGTCTGTGAACTGCTTTCTAGCACTCACACGCCTGACCGTGCCGGTACGATTCTGTACGCACTAGGCTGGACTCAGCACTCTATTGGTTCCCAGATTATTCGTACGGGCGCCATGTTGCAGTTGCTATTGGGTAACATCGGTATTGCTGGTGGTGGTATGAACGCTTTGCGCGGTCACTCCAACATTCAAGGTCTAACCGATATTGGTTTAATGACTAACCTATTACCCGGTTACTTGACGCTGCCCAATGAAAACGAGCAAGACTTCGATGGGTATATTGCAGCACGTGCACCCAAAGCCATGCGTCCTAATCAGCTTAACTACTGGAGCAACTACAAAAAGTTCCACGTTAGCTTGACCAAAGCATGGTGGGGCGATCACGCGCATGAGTACAACAACTTTGCTTATGATTACTTTCCTAAGCTAGACAAGATGTACGATATGTTGCAAGCCTACGAAATGATGAACAAAGGTGAAATGACCGGTTACATCTGTCAAGGCTTCAACCCACTGGCTGCAGCACCTAACAAGGCCAAATTGATCAAGGGCTTCTCCAAGCTGAAGTTCATGGTCATTATGGATCCGTTAGCCACTGAAACGTCTGAGTTCTGGCGTAATGCTGGCGAAGCTAACGATGTAGATACCGCTTCCATTCAAACCGAAGTCTTCCGCTTACCTACCTCCTGTTTTGCCGAGGAAGAGGGCGCGTTGGTTAACTCTGGTCGTTGGTTGCAGTGGCACTGGAAAGCGGCCGAACCTCCGGGGGAATCCAAAACCGACATCGAAATTATGGCGACCTTGTATCACCATATTCGTGAGCTTTACAAAAAAGACGGTGGTGCGTACGCAGACCCCATCAACAATATTTATTGGCCTTATGTGCATCCTACGGATCCCACTGCCGAAGAACTCGCCAAAGAGCTCAACGGTCGTGCCTTAGTTGATTTGCGTGATGCCAATGGCAATATTACTCGTAAAGCCGGCGAGCAATTGTCGGGTTTTGGTGAGTTGCGTGATGATGGTTCTACGTTAGCTGCTTGTTGGATTTACGCTGGCTCTTGGACCGAAGAAGGCAATATGATGGCGCGCCGCGACAGCAGCGACCCAACTGGCATTGGTCAAACCCTGAAATGGGCTTGGGCATGGCCAGCCAACCGTCGTGTGTTGTACAACCGTGCATCGTGTGACCTTCAAGGCAATCCCTTTGACCCAACTCGTGTATTAATTTACTGGGATGGCAAAAAGTGGACCGGTGCTGATGTACCTGACTTTAAAGTCGACGAGATTCCTACTGCTGGCATGGGGCCGTTCATCATGAACCCCGAAGGCACAGCACGATTCTTTGCGCGTAAAGGTCTGGTCGATGGTCCGTTCCCAACGCACTACGAGCCGTTTGAAACGCCTCTGGGCTACAACCCCTTGTTTAAAGACAACGCTCAGGTGGTTAGCAACCCAGCCGCTCGTGTATTTGCCGATGATTGGGCCGAGTTCGCGACGGTCGAAGAGTTCCCATATGTAGGTACTACCTATCGTATTACCGAGCACTTCCACTACTGGACGAAAAACGTTTTGCTTAACGCCATTATCCAACCACAGCAGTTTGTGGAAATTGGCGAAGAACTAGCAGACAGCCTAGGCATCAAAGACGGTGATTGGGTCAAAGTGTCTTCTCTCCGCGGTTACATCAAAGCCAAGGCGGTAGTCACCAAACGTATTGTTAGTCTGGACGTAGAAGGAAAACGCGTTCACCAAGTGGGTATTCCTATCCACTGGGGTTTTATCGGCTTGACAAAACCTGGTTTCCTTGCGAATACGCTCACTCCGTTTGTGGGTGATGCCAATACGCAAACACCAGAGTTCAAGTCCTTCCTCGTGAACGTGGAAAAGGCATAAGGAGATCGTAATGGCATTAGAATCAATGGACATTCAGCGTCGCTCTGCGACCACGACTCCTTCACCTAGCGTACGTCATCCTAATCCTGGCACGGACGGTGTAGCCAAGCTGATCGATACCACTAAATGTATCGGCTGTAAGGCGTGTCAAGTTGCCTGTATGGAATGGAACGACTTACGTGGTGATGTCGGTATTAACGTGGGTGTGTATGACAACCCGGCCGATCTAGACGAAAACACGTGGACCCTAATGCGTTTTACGGAATACGTAGACGAAGAAGGTGATCTAGAGTGGCTCATTCGTAAAGACGGCTGTATGCACTGTGAAGACCCGGGCTGTTTGAAAGCCTGTCCTTCACCGGGCGCCATTGTGCAGCACAACAATGGTATTGTCGACTTTAACCAAGAGAACTGTATTGGTTGTGGATACTGTGTTACCGGATGTCCTTTTGACATTCCACGCATTTCCAAAACCGATCAAAAGGCCTACAAATGTACGCTTTGTTCTGACCGCGTTGCCGTGGGTCAAGAACCAGCTTGTGTGAAAACATGTCCGACTGGCGCCATCGTTTTTGGTACCAAAGAAGACATGAAGCAACACGCTGCCGAACGTGTCGTGGACCTGAACTCGCGTGGGTATGAGCACGCTGGTTTGTATGATCCTAAAGGAGTGGGCGGTACACACGTTATGTATGTACTGCATCACGCTGACAAGCCGGAAATTTATTCCAACTTGCCTAAAGATCCGCAAATCAGCCCCATGGTTTCTTTATGGAAAGGCTTGGCTAAACCATTCGGTATAGCTGCGATGGCTCTAACGGCAGCAGTGGGCTTTATCCACTACATGCGCAATGGTCCATCCGAGGTCTCCGAAGAGGACGAGCGTGCAGCCAAGGAGGATAAAGACAATGTCCGATAACAAGCAAACTATCGTTAGGTATAGCTCCGGTGAACGTATTAATCACTGGGTTACAGCGCTTACTTTTATCTTGCTGACAGCCTCTGGCTTGGCGCTTTTTCATCCTGCTTTCTTTTGGTTATCACACCTATTAGGAAGTCCAACCTGGACGCGTATCTTGCACCCCTTTATTGGGGTGGTCATGTTCGTTAGCTTCTTTATCTTGGCGATTCGCTTGTGGCGTTACAACCACTTCACCAAGAAAGATGCTGAATGGTTGGCGGCAATGCCCAAGGTACTTAAAAATGAAGAAGACGGAGTTCCTCTTGCTGGTCGTTATAACGGCGGTCAGAAAATCCTGTTCTTCGTTTTAGTTATCTTGATGTTGGGCTTGTTAGGGTCAGGTGTCGTTATTTGGCGTGAGTACTTTTCACACCTTTTTGGTATCGACATGATCCGATTGGCCTCGGTGATTCATGCACTCTTTGCTCTATTGTTGATTTGTGCCATTATTGTGCACATCTACGCAGCAATTTGGGTTAAAGGTTCTGTGCGTGCAATGACACGTGGTACTGTTAGCCATGGTTGGGCTTGGAAACATCACCGTGAATGGTTCCGAGAGGAAGTTCGCAAACAAAAAGCGAAATAATTTCCACTCAGCTACATAGCTAAAAAGCGGCTGCTACCGTTACTTAACGCTAGCAGCCCTATTTTTCTAGGAGTCATGATGCAACGCATCTTATCCCGTGGTGAGATTGAAAACTTAGATCGCACCAGTATGCCTCGCTTAACGCAACCGACAGAGCGTTCCGTTTTTCAAGAGCGAGCAAATCGTTTACGCCAATTAGCCGCCGACAGTGCTATTGGTGATTACTTACGCATTATGGCGTATGTGGCCGATGCTCAGCAGGCGGCCTTGTTGAAATACACCGACATCCCTGGAGCCACCAAGGAGCAAATTGAGCGTGCTCAAGCACACGGTATGCCGCCTTTACAGGCAGCCGGTTGGCAGCGTGATCCAGTCTGGTTAGCTATTCTTAGCGATGTGGTGCAGCAGGTACGAAACCAAGACGACTTGCCCGACGCCGTGCACGTTATTTGCAAAGACCTACTGACTGCGATTGTAACTGGGTCTCCCGAACTAGAGCGTTTGGCAGATGCCTTATTAGCGCGTTTTAACGAGGATGTGGACCCAGCGCGTGCGCCTTTTGTTATGGCGGCTTTGCAGGTGTACTGGACTCGTTTAGCTATCGACTTTAACGAAGGTGATTTGCCCATTATTACGCCGTTTGGTGTCTGCCCGTGTTGTGGCAGCTTACCCGTATCCAGCATAGTACGTATTGGTGGATCGCGTGAGGGAATTCGTTATACCACTTGTTCGTTGTGCTCTACCGAGTGGCATATTGTGCGTGTCACTTGTACGCATTGTGAAGACACGGAAAAAGTGGCGTATCACACTATCGAGGATGGCGAAGAGGCCGCGATCAAGGCCGAGTCCTGTGGCAAATGCAACACCTACCGCAAGATCTTTTACCAAAACAAAGATCAAATGGTCGAAGCCGTTGCCGATGATTTAGCCAGTATTGAGCTAGACGTCTTAATGGGCGAAGAAGGCTTTTTCCGTGTCAATGGTAACCCATACCTTTGGCAGAAAAACGAGTCTGAAGAGTAACTATGAATCGGTCTGAATCGTCACTAGGTCAGCTAGCTCAAGCGGCTGATATTCCGTCTGTAGATCGTTTGTTGCAGCTGCCTGCTATAGCGTTATTCGTGCAGCAGCATGGCCATCGTTTGGTTGCGCAGCAAGTGCGTCAAATGCAAGCTCAGCTACGTCAGCGTGCATTGGCGCAACAGTTGGCATCAGACGAGCTACTACCCCAAGCACTAGAGCAGCGTTTTCAAACGCAGCTACAGGCCGAGTTGCAGCCCAAACTACGGCCTATGATTAATCTAACGGGTACGGTATTGCACACCAATTTAGGTCGTGCTTTATTGCCCGAGGTCGCGGTTCAGGCGGTAGTCACTGCTTTAACCTCACCGGCTAATCTAGAGTTTGATATTGGGACGGGCAAGCGGGGTGATCGTGATGATTTGGTCGAGGATTTATTGTGTGAGCTAACCGGCGCCGAGGCCGCAACGATTGTTAACAATAATGCTGCTGCCGTGTTGCTCATGCTTAGTACGTTGGCTCCAGACCGTGAGGTGGTGGTGTCTAGAGGTGAGCTAGTCGAAATTGGTGGGGCCTTTAGAATTCCCGATATTATGAAACGGGCCGGTGCTCATTTGGTCGAGGTGGGTACGACCAATCGTACTCATGCGTTTGACTACGAGGACGCCATCACCGATCAAACCGCTATGCTCATGAAAGTGCATTGCAGTAATTATGCGGTGATGGGTTTTACCAAAGAGGTTCCCCTAGCAGAATTGGTGCAAATAGGGCGTCAAAAAGGGGTGCCAACTACAGTGGATTTAGGTAGTGGTACCTTGGTGGATTTAGCGCAATGGGGTTTGCCTTCCGAGCCCACTGTTAGACAAACTATCGAAGCAGGAGCCGATGTGGTGACGTTTAGCGGCGACAAGCTGCTAGGCGGGCCGCAGGCGGGCATTATTGTAGGCACTAAAGACCACATTCGAGCCCTCAAAAAAAACCCACTCAAACGGGCATTGCGGGTAGGAAAACTAACTCTAGCGGCCTTAGAGCCTGTATTGGCTTTGTACCGTAGCCCCGAGTTTTTGGCTGAAAAACTCACGACATTGGCTTTGTTTACGCGCCCTCAGTCTGAAATGAAACAGCAGGCGGTGCGCTTACAACCTGTCTTGCAGCAGGCGTTAGGGGCTGATTACCAAGTCGCTATCGAGCCTATGTTTAGTCAAATTGGCAGTGGGGCTATGCCCGTAGATGTATTACCTAGCTACGGTTTGGTGGTGCATTTTGTGGGATCAGGTCGTGCGGGCAGTGCGATGATGAAAGTGGAAAGTTGGTTGCGAGGGCAACAGCGTCCCGTTATTGGACGTATTCATCGTGATACGCTGTATTTGGATTTGCGTTGTTTGGCAGAGGCAGACGTGTCGTTATTACAAACTCAGTGGGGGCAAGCGCTACTATGATTGTAGGGACAGCAGGTCATATTGACCATGGCAAAACAGCGTTAGTTCGAGCTTTGACTGGGGTGAACACCGACCGTCTCGAAGATGAAAAGAAGCGTGGTATTACTATTGCGTTGGGCTATGCGTATAGTCCATTAGCTAATGGGGATATGTTAGGTTTTGTCGATGTGCCAGGCCATGAAAATCTGGTGCATACCATGGTGGCCGGTGCAACGGGTATTGATTATGCTTTGTTAGTGGTGGCTGCTGATGACGGCATTATGCCGCAAACCCACGAGCACGTTGCTATTTTGTCGTTGTTAGGCTTAACGCGCGGTTGTGTGGTTATTAATAAAGTAGATCGGGTCGAGCCCGAAGTAGTGCAGCAATTGCAGCACGATTTACAAAACGTGTTGCAGTCGACTTTTTTGGCAACTGCCCCTTTTTTTGCAACCTCTAGCCTAACAGGGCAGGGGATTGATCAGTTAAAAAATCACCTAGAGTCCGAGGCGCAGCAGGTGCAGCAACGTCAACAGACCGGTTTTTTTCGCTTAGCTATTGATCGTGTTTTTACCCTAGAGGGCCAAGGGACCGTGGTCACTGGGACGACGTATGCAGGTATGACGCAGCTGGGCGATGAGCAGGCCACTTTACGTTTAATGCCTCAAAACCAAGGGGTACGCATTCGTAGTATTCATGCTCAAAATACACCTAGTCAACAAGCCAAGGCAGGCCAGCGTTGTGCGCTCAATATTGCTGGTGTAGCCAAAGATGAGATTCAGCGGGGCAATTGGGTAGCAGACAGTCGCTGTTTTGTGCCTGCGACACATATCGATGTGCGTTTACAGCTTTTGGCATCAGCGGATACCAGTTTAAAAACATGGACTCCTGTGCATGTGCATGTGGGGGCGGCGCATTATGTGGCACACATTGTGCCGCTTAGCCAAGATGTAATCCAACCGGATCAAACTGCATTGGCGCAACTGGTGTTCGATGAGCCCATTTGCTCTATGCCGGGGGATCGTTTTATTGTGCGCAATGCTCAAGCTAAACACACTATTGGTGGTGGGGTGGTGTTGGATCCCAATGCCCCCGATCGTAAGCGCCGTTCTTTGGCACGTTTGGCATGGCTGGATGGGGTAGAGGCGTATCTCGATGGGCGTGGCTTAGACTTACTTTTAAGGCAGGCGCCTTATGGGTTAGAACAGCCTTTTTTGCAGCGATTAATTGGTGCAGATATCGCACAACTACAAGCACCAACAGGAACGATATGGGTGCAGTCTCCCCGTTCCATCGCCTTGCGGGTGTTGATTCATAATAATGCGTGGGAACATGTCTTAGCGCGTATTGAAACCGTGTTGGCTGAGGCGCATGAGCGCTATCCTGACGAGCCTGGCGTAGAGGCGGCACGTCTACGACGCATGGTAGCGCCGCGAGCCCCCGATGCATTGTGGTTTGGCGCGTTGCACGAATTGATTCAACGCCGGCGTTTGGCCATAAATGGCCCTTGGTATAGGCTCAGCGCACATACGGTGCAACTGACCCCTGACGAAGAAGCTTTAGCTTTGAAGCTTATTGGCTTATCGCACGAGGGCAGGTATAATCCGCCCTGGGTTCGAGACATGGCCCAGACTTTAGAGGTGCCCGAGGATCAGTTGCGGACGTTGGGTAGAAAATTAGTGCGACAAGGTGTTTTGTTTCAGGTGGTGCGCGATTTATATTATCATCGCGATCATGTGTTGGAGTTGGCGCAGTGTTTAGACGAATTAGCACAGCCTAATGGAGTCAAAGCAGCCGAGTTCCGAGATAACCTTAACTTGGGACGCAAGCGCACTATTCAAATCTTAGAGTTTTTTGAACGGATTGGTTATACTCGTCGCTTACGCGATAAACATTTAATCCGTCCTGATAATACTGTGTTTACTCAGCTGCAATCATAGCAGCTAGTATTTTCGGAAAGCATTCGTATCTGGTGATGCGGCTGGGCTTCAAACCCAGTTGGGGGTGTTAGACATTCCTAGGTAGGTTCGACTCCTGCTGCTTTCCGCCATCTCTTTTGATGTCAAGTGCAACGTGATTTGCCTTGTGATTCGAGTCTCGGAGTCCATCATGTCCAGTCCCTCTTTAGATCAAGCGCCACGCTTGACGTCCCTCGCTCATGGTGGGGGGTGTGGTTGTAAAATAGCCCCCGGTGTGTTGTCTGATCTGCTTGCTAGCATGCCTGCCATGTCCGCCTACCCCAATTTGTTAGTGGGTACGGATACGGCCGATGATGCGGCCGTTTACAAGCTCAATGACGAGCAAGCTCTTATTGCCACCACCGATTTTTTCATGCCCATTGTGGATGATCCCTATCAGTTTGGGCGCATTGCTGCGACCAACGCTTTGTCGGATGTGTACGCGATGGGAGGTACACCAATTATGGCTTTGGCCATCGTGGGTATGCCCATTAATACGATGGCCAAAGAGGACATCGCACAAATCCTTAAAGGCGGGGCCGATGTCTGCCAAGCCGCGGGTATTCCTATTGCGGGTGGGCATACCATTGACTCGGTCGAACCTATTTACGGTTTGGCCGCAATGGGTTTGGTACACCCCAGTGCGGTACGTAAAAATGCCGAAGCCAAAGCGGGTGATGTGCTGATTCTCAGCAAGGGTTTGGGCGTAGGCATTATGTCAGCTGCGTTTAAGAAAAATGCCCTTAGCGACGCAGGCTACGAGCTGATGTTGCACAGCACCACGCAGTTAAATACCCCGGGTAGCCAGCTCGCCAATTGGCCCGGCGTACATGCTATGACCGATGTCACGGGTTTTGGTTTATTGGGTCATGCGTGGGAAATAGCGCGTGGCTCTCAATTGCATTTGCAGCTGGATTGGGATGCCTTGCCTTGGTTAGACGGCGTGCAGCAGTTGGCTGAGGCGGGTTATATTACCGGCGCCTCGGGGCGTAACTGGCAAGCCTACGGTCAGAATATTGATTTGCCATCAAGCTTCTCAGAAGTGCAGCGTGCTTTACTATCAGACCCCCAGACCTCTGGTGGGTTGTTAATTTCTTGCGCCGCTGATCAGGCCGATCAGATTTTGGCCCTATTGCATGAGCAGGGTTTTGGCTACGCCGCTCAAATTGGTCAGGTTAGCACCGGCCAGCCTGGAGTAACAGTACGCTAAGGCTGTATTGCCAAGCTCTTAGGCTATGTAGCCCCAAAGTGTTAACGCCACTTTGGGGTTTTGTTTTTCGTAGTGCAAAAAGCAGTGAATTGTGTGTAGGTTTAAGTAAAATGAGTTGGATGCCAACTCAAAACTATGGTGGAATGAGGGCTCGTTTGATTATGCACAAGAGGATTGGAATGCGTTTTTTGACAGTGCTTTTGCTTTGTTTGGTCGTGGTAGCCTGTGGCTCTAACCCAAAGCAAGCATCAACCAGTGATGGCTATTACCGCGTGGCTCGTGGTGACACCTTAACGAAAATTGCACGTCAGCACGGTCAGACAGTGAATGAGGTTATGCGTGCTAACAACTTAAGCGACCCACATAAAATTAAAGTTGGCCAGTTGTTGCGTGTTAAAGGGGGCAGTGTGGTCGCTCCTCGGGCAACCGCCGGAGCTGCTCCTGCCAATGCCGGCAGTTCTACGGTACAGCCCGTACGACAAACCACCGCTAAATCGGTACCGTCGCCACGTCGACTTAGCTTAGCTTGGCCTGCTAATGGGGCGCATCGCAAAGGGACTGGTACGCATTCACAGGGTGTGTTTATTAGCGGCCAAGCCGGCGACCCGATCAAAGCGGCCGCGGCCGGCAAGGTTATGTATGCTGGTAATGGTTTGCGTGGCTATGGAAATATGGTCATCATTAGTCACGATGCCAATTTCATTAGTGTGTATGCTCATAACCAGTCCCTTAGCGTCAAAGAAGGTCAGTCTGTACGGCAGGGGCAAACCATTGCGCGTATGGGCAGTACGGATACCACGGCAAACCAACTCTATTTCGAGTTGCGTTACAACGGCAAAGCGGTCGATGTGTTACCGCATTTGCCCAAAAAGTAATCTATGCACGTAGCAGTAAATCGCCGGATTTGATAAAACCGCGTTTTTGCATCCACCAGCTAATGCTTAGTGCTAAGACCGCAGGTAATAAAAAGTGGAGCAAGCCAATAGCTATCCAGACCTGAGAGCTTTGACCCATGGCGGCTAGGGTGCCAACCTGACCCACTAGGCCGCTGGTTCCCATGCCAGCGCCCGTAGGGATGTTTTGCATCGCAAATACCAAGGTGCCAATGGGGGCAAGAATGGCTGCGGTCAGGGTGGGGGGCAACCAAATCCACGGGTTGCGAATAATATTGGGCAGTTGCAGCATGCTGGTACCTAGACCTACGCCCAGTACGCCCGAGGCTCCATTTTCTTTGTAGCTCATGGCAGCAAAGCCAATCATTTGAGCACAACAACCAATGGTGGCGGCTCCGGCCGCTAAACCGCTTAAGTTCAGTGAAATGGCGACGGCGGCACTAGACGTTGGGCCAGTTAGTACCATGCCCATGACTACGGCAATCACAATGCTCATAAAAAAGGGCTGCAAGGTCATGGCCCATTCAATGGTTTGACCAGTGGCGCGCATTAGTTCGCCCAGATATGGGGCGACGAACTGGGCCACAAGTACACCACTGGTTAAGGCGGTGGCAGGCGTCACGATAATATCGATGGGTGTGGTTTTGCTGACTAATTTGCTTAGCTCGCTACTAATAGCAACGGCGACGAAGGCGCCGACTGGACCGCCCCCGACTTGTATGGCTAGACTACCGATAATGGCGCTACTAAAAATCACCATCGAAGGGGCTTGTAGTCCATAGGCCACACCTACTCCAATGGCAGCACCTAAACCTGCTTGAGCTAATGTGCCGACTTCCATTAGCCAAACCCAATCTAACCAACCTCCTATCGTTTTTAAAATAAGACCAATGACCAGTGAGCCAAACAACCCAAGGGTCATGTAGTTCATGGTTTCTATGCCATACCGTTGCAAAGAAAATGAAATATTTTTACGAGCTAAAAATTCACGCATAGAGTTAAACTCATTATGAGTATAATTAATAAATGGTGACTCATTGTATAGGTTTAAATAAATTTTTGTGCACTTTCATTAAAAATGTAGTGATCGCGATACAATGAGGTTCTCTTTTCATCAGGTACGTTATGACTGCTTTTTCCTCTTTTTCCGAGCTGCCTTTGCAGCCTGCTTTGCTTGAAACCGTTAGCCAATTGGGTTTCAAACACATGACATCGATTCAGGCACAAAGTTTGCCCGTTATTTTGGAAGGGACCGATGTCATCGCTCAGGCTAAAACCGGGAGCGGTAAAACAGCGGCTTTCGCATTGGGGGTGTTGCAACACCTAGAGCCCGAGCGTTTACAGCCGCAGGCCTTGGTGCTGTGCCCTACGCGCGAACTGGCAACTCAGGTAGCCGAGGAAATTCGACGCTTGGCTCGTGGTATTCCCAACGTCAAAGTTATCGTTATTACTGGGGGCTCGCCTATGCAACGTCAGGTCGATTCCTTGGCGCACGGGGTGCATATTATTGTGGGTACGCCGGGCCGAGTTTTAGATCACCTCGAACATCAAAGCATTGATGTGTCTACTATCCATACCTTGGTATTGGACGAGGCGGACCGTATGATTGATATGGGCTTCTATGATGAAATGTCGGCCATTGTCGAACATTGTCCTCGTCAGCGCCAAACCTTGCTGTTTTCAGCGACTTACCCCGATACTATTGGTAAGGACGCCACCTTATTTGTGCGTGATGCGCTACAAGTCACGGTGGAAACACAGGTAAGCTCTAGTCAAATTGAATCCACGTTTTATCAGGTGCCCGAGTCCGAGCGCTTTGATGCGGTGGTTAATTTATTACAGCATTATCAACCTAGCTCGGCCTTGGTTTTTTGTAATACCAAAGCCAATAGCGATGCGTTGACCTATTATTTACGTAGTTTGGGTGTCAGCGCTTTGGTGTTGCATGGTGACTTAGATCAGCGTGACCGTGACGAGGTCCTTATTCAGTTTGCCAACCAAAGCTGTACGGTGTTGGTCGCTACTGATGTGGCGGCGCGTGGTTTGGATATTGCGGAACTGCCGTTGGTGCTGAACGTCGAATTACCGCATCAGGTTGATGTGTATACGCACCGCATTGGTCGTACCGGCCGCATAGACCAAAAAGGCCTAGCTCTTAGCTTGTTCGATGATCAAGACAGCGCTTTTATGAAAGCAGCGCAGCAGCGTTTTGGTGCATTGTCTATGGGACAAATCCCTGCGGCGTCAGGCGCAGCCTCTATTGATCCAGCTCCCATGCGTACTATTGTAATTATTGGTGGCAAGCGCGATAAAATGCGCCCCGGAGATATTCTAGGTGCGTTAACGGGCGACGTGGGTTTAGCCAAAGACCAAGTGGGTAAAATTAATGTAGGTATGGTGGTAACGCATGTGGCCTTAGAGCGCAAGATCGCGCAACGGGCCTTGCAGCGTTTAGAACAGGTGGGTATTAAAGGCAAGCGTTTCAAAGCCCATTTTGTACGCAATGGCTAATTGCTTGTCATGATCCCGTCCTTTCTTTAGGTAGTGATAAATGAATACGCAACGCATAGGCACATGGCAAGAATTACAACATGATGCCACCGCTATACGGCACGAGGTCTTTGTCCAAGAGCAGCAAGTGCCAGAGCATATCGAAATGGATGCGTTCGATGTGGATTGCATCCATGCGGTGATCTATGTGCAGGGTAATTCAGCGGCCACAGGACGTTTATTACCCAATGCTCATATTGGGCGCATGGCTGTCAAAGCCGCGTATCGAGGGCAGGGTTTAGGGGCGCAGGTGCTGTTAGCTTTAATTGATCAGGCCAAACAGCGAGGTCATGCCACGGTGTATTTGTCAGCACAGTGGCATGCGTTGCCTTTTTATGAAAAATACGGTTTTAAGGCCTATGGCGAAGTCTATCTAGATGCAGGAATAGACCACCGTATGATGCGACTTGATATCTAGCCTGTGAATGAACCGCGCCCTCAATGATAGTGTTATTGGGGGTGTGGTTTTTTGTTGTTGATGTTTTCCGGGGCATTGCAACGACGGAGTGAGTCTATCCGGAATCATCGCAGCAATCACCTCCACGCGTCTTTTAGACGAAGCTGTTTCGACAGGAAATGAGTTGCGTGTAGAATAGAGTTGTATAGTACAACTAACCTTTTTAAAAATGGAAGTCCCCTTTGACCAAAAAAAACACTACTCCTAATCATGATCTGGGCGAGGGTTTGGACCGCTATGATTTACCGCCCGACTTCGATCCTTATGTTCCAAGTCGCGAAGACATTTTGACTTGCCTGCGTGATCAAACACAGGCGGTTTCCATCGAGAAACTCGCTCATATGCTCCACGTGGCGTACCCGCTATCTGTGGGTACAGAAAGGCGTTTGATGGCAATGGTGCGTGACGAACAGTTGGTACTAGATACCAAGCAACGTGTCAAAATTAATCAAAAAAGTAGCTTTATTGCAGGACGAGTTCAAGGCCATCGCGATGGGTTTGGTTTTTTGATTCGTGATGACCGTCAGGGCGCTGATTTGTTTCTGTCACCTAATGAAATGCGGCGTGTGCTGCATGGTGACCGTGTCCTAGTGCGCCCCAACGGAGAGCACCGTGGCAAGCCCGAGGCTGCTATTGTCGAGGTGTTGCAACGCTCTACTAACCGTTTAGTGGGACGTTTACACAAAGAAAATGGTAGTTTTACCGTAGCGCCCGAAGACCAACGTATTAAACACGATATTTTTATTGCTCCTGCCGATATCGGGCCAGCGAAACCGGGTCAAGTGGTTACGGTAGAAATCACGCGCCAGCCTGCACGTCATGTGCAGCCGCAGGGTAAAATTATCGAGGTGTTGGGCGAAATCGATGATCCGGGTATGGAAATTGAAATTGCGGTACGCAAATTCGATGTGCCGCACGAATTTTCCGATCAGGCGCTTGAGCAGGCCCAAAAAATTCCTCAAAGTGTGCGCCCTAGCGACTTGAAAGGCCGTTTAGATTTACGTGATGTGGCGTTTATTACCATTGATGGCGAGGATGCGCGCGACTTTGATGATGCCGTATTCTGCGAGGAAATCAACATAGGCCGGGGTAAAACCTACCGTAAAGGTTGGCGTTTGTTGGTTGCCATTGCCGATGTGAGTCATTATGTTCGGCCCCAAGACCCCATCGACGAGGATGCGATTGAACGCGGCACTAGCGTGTATTTCCCGCGTCGAGTCATCCCCATGTTGCCCGAGGCTTTATCTAATGGTATTTGTTCCTTAAATCCGGGCGAGGACCGTCTTGCTTTGGTGTGCGATATGGTTATCGCAGGCGAGGGGGCTCGGACCGGTAAGGTCACAGCGTATCAGTTTTATCCCGCTGTCATACACTCGCATGCACGTACGACTTATACGCAAATTTGGGATGCGATTCAGCAACCGTCGGGGCCGATGGCTCAGCAGTTAGCGCAGCTTTACCCGATGGTACAAAGCAGCTACGAGCTTTTTCAGATTTTGCTTGAGCAGCGCAAACAGCGTGGTGCTATCGACTTTGATACGGTGGAAACCAAAATTGTGTGTAACGAGGTAGGGCGCATCGAGCGTATCGAACCGTTAGTGCGCAACGATGCCCATAAGCTCATCGAGGAATTCATGTTGGCAGCTAATACGTGTGCTGCCGATTTCATGACGCGTCATAAGCGATTGGGTCTGTATCGAGTACACGAAGGCCCTACGGTCGTAAAACTGCAAGCCTTCCGCGATTACTTGCGTACTTTAGGTTTGCAGCTCGAGGGGGGGGATGAGCCCACGACAGCCGATTTTGCTCGTTTAATCGAGCAAGTCAAAGGGCGAACCGACTTTGAAATTATTCAAACGATGTGTTTGCGTTCCTTGCAGCAGGCTATTTATACGCCTGATAACAATGGACACTTTGGCTTATCGTACCCGCTGTATACGCACTTTACTTCGCCCATTCGTCGTTATCCCGATTTGTTAACGCATCGCGTGATCAAAGGTATTTTGAAAAACCAACGCTATGTGCCAGATCTTGCCCCCGAAGAAGGCGATGATCTTTTGACTCGCAACGAACGTGAGCAGTCCTTGTGGGAGCGTCTGGGTATTATGCTGTCCTCGCGCGAACGCCGTGCTGATGAGGCTTCTTATGATGTGCAGGCGTGGCTCAAGTGTTATTTTATGCAAGACCACGTTGGCGAGGTCTATAGCGGTAAAATCACAGGGGTGGCTCCTTTTGGTATTTTTATTACCCTTGATGCGTTGTATGTCGAAGGTATGGTGCATATTTCTGAACTGGGTTCAGATTACTTCACCTTTAACGAGGCCACTCACGACTTGCGTGGCGAGCGTACAGGCATACGTTATAAATTGACAGACACCGTGCAGGTGCAAGTGGCGCGGGTTAATTTAGAAACACGTAAAATTGATTTTCGTTTAGTCGAAGGCACAGGGTTTAAAAAACTGACGACTGTGACGGACTCTGAGCGTGCAGGGCGCATCCAAAAAAAGGCGGCCTCCGCCAAACCTAAAGAGCTCCAAGGTACAGCAAGTCAACGTCGAGCTGCAGCGCGTAAAGTCGCTCGCAAGAACGCGCTCGAAGAACAGGCTGCGGCACGTAAAGCCAAGTCAAAAAAACGTCGTTAAGATTATTTATATAGGATAAGTGATATGTCATTGCAAATGCTCGCGGGCTTTCATGCAGTACAAGCCCGCATACGTCATGCGGCAGATACCATCAAAGAACTCTACGTGGAAAATGCTCGCCGTGACAAGCGCATGCAAAATTTTATCGCTCAGGCAGAGCGTGCCGGGTTACGTTTGCTCTTTGTGGACAAAGCGCGCTTAGATGCGATAGCCAAAGGGGTTCGACACCAAGGTCTGATTGCTATGGCGACCGAAGTGCAACTTAGCTCTAATTTAGATGATTTATTAGATGGACTCGAAGACGCGGGCGTTAAACCGTTGCTGTTAATTTTAGACAGTGTTACCGATCCTCATAATTTGGGTGCGTGTTTGCGTACTGCTGATGCTGCGGGTGCTCATGCGGTGATTGCTCCCAAGGATCGCGCGGTAGGTATTAATCCCACCGTACGTCGTGTGGCGTGTGGGGCAGCGGAAACCTTGCCGTATATTACGGTGACTAACTTGGCGCGTACTATGCGTCAGTTACGCGAACGTGATATTTGGTTAGTGGGTACCGACGATCAGGCCGAGCAATCTATTCATCAAGTCGATGGTTTGCGTGGTATGGCATGGGTGATGGGGGCCGAAGGCGAGGGCATGCGACGATTAACTCGCGAAACATGCGACGAGCTCGTTAGTATCCCCATGATAGGCTCAGTAGAAAGCCTTAACGTCAGTGTGGCCAGTGCCGTGTGTTTATACGAAAGTTTACGTCAACGTCAACCTCTTTAATCCTTGGTAAGTTATGAATAAAAATGGTTTTACTACTGCCTTGTTGCATGCGGATCGCCGTGCCGGCGTAGAGCATGGAGCAGTGCATCAGCCTTTGCACCCCTCGTCTGAATATGCTTTTGCGGATGCGCGAGATTTAGCGGCCGTGTTCCAAGGCAAGCCCGGCTTTAGTTATGCCCGCCAAGGCAACCCCACCACGTCAGCTTTGGAGCGTAAGGTCACGCACATGGAGCAAGGCACTGGTAGTGTTAGCTTTTCCTCCGGTATGGCTGCGCTTGCTGCGACCTTTTTTACGTTATTGCGACAGGGTGACCACCTCATCAGTAGTAAATACATTTTTGGCAATACCAATAGCTTGTTGGGCACGCTCCAAGATCTTGGGGTGGAAATCACGCTAGTTGATGCCACAGATGTAGAGCAGGTTAAGGCGGCTTTGCAGCCTAATACGCGTATGGTGTTCAGTGAAACCTTCGCAAACCCTAGTACCTTGTTGGCTGATTTGCAGGGCATAGGCGAGTGGTGTGAACAGCAGCAGCTGTTATTTGTGATCGACAACACCCTCAGTACTCCTTTATTAGCTCCTGCTAAAAACTTCAAAGCCGGTTTGGCCGTTAACTCGCTATCTAAAGCCATTGGTGGCCATGGTCATGCCTTAGGCGGCATGGTGACGGATACTGGACTGTACGACTGGACACGTTACCCTAATATTTTTGAGGCGTATCGTGCTGGCAATCCACAGGGCTGGGGTTTAACGCAAATCAAGAAAAAAGGGCTGCGTGATATGGGGGCAGCAATGGCCGCCGATACCGCGCACCGTTTGGCCATTGGCGCCGAGACCTTATCCTTGCGCTTAAAGCAGTCCTGCCACAATGCGCTTAGCTTGGCGCGCTACTTAGACCAGCACCCTGCCGTGGTACAGGTTAGTTACCCAGGGCTTAGCCAACATCCGCAGCATCAGCGGGCTACGGATTACTTCGGTGGTATGTATGGTGCTCTACTAAGCGTAGAGTTGCATGCAGATATTGATGTATTTGATTTCTTAAATGAACTCAAAGTCTTAGTGTTGGCGACACATTTGGGAGATAACCGTAGCTTGGTGTTGCCGGTTGCTCATACCATTTATTATGAAATGGGGGCTGAAAAGCGAGCTTTGATGGGAATCGCCGATAATTCGCTACGTATTTCTGTTGGTATCGAAGACACTGAGGACCTGATTCACGACTTTGAACAAGCCCTAGCGCATTTCAGCATAAAATAATACGCTCAATTAGAGTGAATATTTTAATCTGTCAAGAGTTCACAAGTGCTTTGTAAAATGGTAAAACACAGAGTTAATGCGGCTTTCAGCCCTTTTTTACTTGACAGAAAGTTTAAATCTAGGCTTAATACGGCATGATTGTGCATTTGCTCTGTTATGCTGTATAGCTGGATCATTGCCAACCTTTTTTTCACCGCAGCGTTTATATACCTCTAAACGCTGCTACACATCATTCAGGGGTAATTCTTAAATGAATAAAACTGAGCTTATCGACTTCATTTCTAACAAAGCTGATTTATCCAAAGCAGACGCAGGCCGTGCACTAGATGCTTTTATCGATGCGGTAACGACGACTCTTAAAGAAAAAGATTCCGTTACTTTAGTTGGTTTTGGTACTTTCGCTGTGTCCGAGCGTGCTGCTCGTACTGGCCGCAACCCACGTACTGGCGAAACTATCGAAATTAAAGAGGCTATTGTGCCTAAGTTCCGTCCGGGCAAAGCCCTGCGTGACGCAGTAAACGAATAAGAAAATAGGGCGTTTAAATTAAATTATAAATAATACTTGCATTTAATTTTCATACGCCCTATAATTCTTTTTGTCGTCGCAGCAACAACGACATGCAGCAGGACCAAATGGGTGTTTAGCTCAGCTGGTAGAGCGGCGCCCTTACAAGGCGTAGGTCGGCGGTTCGACCCCGTCAACACCCACCACCTAGTCTAGAAAAATGGAACTATAGCGAAAGCATAGTTCTTTTTTTTTGCCTATATATAATAAGAAATTAAGGCAGTGATGGGGTGGCTGATGAATAGCTCAGTTTTGTCTTTATATCATCATTAAACTATTTCCTTGTCCTAATGTGTAAGCCTAAAAGCCCCTGAATAAAGGCGTGGGCATTTTAGTACGAAGCAACTCATAACGGTATTGATAACTATTATCATTACTGTTAAGATAGCTTTTTGGTTTGGCGCCGTCTCCGCGTGCCCGTCACATTTTATTAGTACATGTAGGTATGCCACATCCTTCTCACAATCAGTTGGAACGTTCGCGCTTTTGGCTTAAAGCTACTGGTGTGACCGCAGCAGTTGGATTACACGCCAGTGTGTTTGCTTTTATGCTGTATAACTCGCAGCCTAAAGCCGTTGGCGAGCCAGCTCAAGAGGAAGTAATCGGTGTCAGCTTATTAGATTTCAACGAGCTCGAGGATAATATAGCGGCTGAGGAAATTGCGGATGAGGTGACTGAGGAAACGGTGGTAGAAGAGCCGGAACCAGAACCCGAGCCAGAACCGGAGCCGGAACCAGAACCCGAACCGGAACCTGTAGTTGAAGATCCGGTTATTCCTGAGCCGGTGGTGGAAAAACCCAAGCCTCAGCCAAAACCTGAACCTAAGCCAGAGCCAAAACCAGAGCCCAAGCCCGAGCCAACACCTAGACCCGAACCTAAGCCTCAATCAGAGCCTAAGAAAGTGGCAGATGTCGCCACGCCGGCAACGGCTCCTAATGCGGCTGATCCCGAAAAACCAACGGGCGGGCAACAGGCTAAAGCAGCCGATCCGAATCAGCCTCGTATTGTGAGTCAAGTGAACTATTTGGGTACACCTCCTAATCCGGTGTATCCGCGTGCTTCGCAGCGTCGTAATGAGCAGGGACGAGTCATAGTGCGTGTTGTGATCTCCACCGAAGGTTCTGTGATGGAAGTGTGGGTTAAAAACTCATCAGGTCATGAGCGTCTAGATGAAGCTGCCCTTAGCGCAGTACGTAAAGTAAAGTTTAAACCCTATACCGAAGATGGCGTTGCTTTTCGAGCAATGGCCGATATCCCTTTTGATTTTGTTTTATAGGACTCAGGCATGATGCAGGAGCTATTTGAGGCGGTGCTCGTTAGTGTGGCGCAAATCAGCAGTGCTAGCACCGAATTACAGGACCCCATTCAACAGACTGTACAAAACGTAGAAAGCGCAACCATGGCTTTGGCCCAAGTGCCACTGCCCATGATGCAGCCCGAGGTGCCGCAGGCCGGGATGTTGGACTTTATTGCACAAAGTGATTGGGTGGGTAAAGGTCTTTTTGGTATTTTGATTTTGATGTCAATTGCCAGTTGGTATTTGATTATTGTAAAAAGCATTACCAATATGCGCTTGAAAAAACGTTCTAAGCGTTTCTTGCGTGAATTCTGGGCAGCTAGCTCTTTAGAGCAAGTTAAAAATGAAATTGCGACACATGGTGCAACGGAGCCGTTTGCCCATTTAGCTAGCCATGCCATTCATGCTGAAAGCCATCATGCAAAATATGGGGCGGTGCGCTTAGAAGAAAAAGGTTCTACCGAGGCGTTTGTGACGCGCATTATGCGCAAAGTGATTGATGAGGAAACGGCACGTTTAGAAAACGGCCTAACCCTGTTAGCTTCCGTTGGTTCTACCTCACCTTTTGTGGGGTTATTTGGAACGGTTTGGGGGGTCTATCACGCCTTGATTAATATTGGTCTATCTAGCGAAGTCGCGTTAAATAGTATTGCTGGGCCAGTGGGTGAGGCGCTTATCATGACAGGGTTGGGTTTGGCGGTTGCTATTCCTGCTGTATTGGCCTACAACGCCTTTGTGCGAGCGAACCGAGTTTATTTAGCTCAGTTGGACGCTTTTGCTCATGACTTGTTTACGTTCTTGAGCACTGGTCAGCAGGTTGCTGACAGCAACGGCAAAACCAATTCAGTAAAATAAGGATGCATTATGTCATTTGGTAGCTTTGATCGAGGCAGCTCGCACAATGCAACAAACGCAGAAATTAACATGGTGCCGTTAATTGACGTGATGCTGGTTTTGTTAGTGATTTTCCTTATTACGGCTCCGTTGCTGACGCATTCTATTTCGGTGCAGTTACCGCAGGCCTCTGCGCAAGCGGTAGAAAATGAAAAGAAATACTTGGACTTGGCCATTACTCTAGAAGGCGAATTATATCTAGACAATGAGCTAGTAGCCCTTGAGGATCTGACCGCTACTTTACAGCCGTATTCAGCAGAAACGCCACAACCAGAAATTCGGATTCGAGCTGATCAAGAGACGCGTTACGAGTTATTGGCTCAGGTCATGAGTCATGCTAAAGCCTCTGGGTTAGCGCGCTTGGGTTTTGTGACCAGGCCGGATAGCACCACGGCAGCAACACCTACTCCCTAAAAGGTCGTTGTCAGTATAAAATCGTAGGTATTATGCGATTATTACTTATTGAAGACGACCATGTGTTAGGGCCTGCTTTGCAGGACTTTCTTCAGGCTCAAGGCTATGAAACACAGTTGATCGCTAGAGGCGATCAACTGTTGTCTCAATTAGAGCGTTATCCCGCCGATTTGCTTTTGTTGGATTTAAACTTACCCGGCAAAAGCGGCCTCGAAGCCCTACGTGAATTACGTGCAGCAGGGCACGACGTGCCTGTGCTGATTCTCACTGCACGAGATGCGCTCGAAGACCGAGTGGCTGGCCTAGATGCCGGGGCCGATGACTATGTTACCAAGCCCTTCGAGCTAGCCGAGTTAGCCGCTCGGGTGCGGGTATTAGCACGACGTTATCCTGGGCATAACCAGCAAGTGCTCGAGGTGGGCGAGCTGTGCTTAGATATAATTAATAAAGAATTGCTCTATGCGGGGCAGCGATTAGCTGTGTCGGTGCGAGAGTTCGCTTTGTTGCAACTTTTAATGCAACGCGCGGGCAAGGTCGTGACCAAACAGCAAATTATCGAATTTTTATCCGACGGGCAGGCAGACTTTAGTGATAATGCTGTCGAGGTTTATGTGTATCGTTTACGTAAACGCCTAGAGCACACGGGTTTAGTGATTCAAACCGTACGTGGCTTTGGTTATGCCCTCGAGGCAAATAACCATGAAAAAATCCATTAAACAAGTACAGCAGTCTTTACGTCACGGTAGTTTGGCGCGTCATCTAATGGTGCGCCTATTTCCACCTATTGCCTTGTTGGTTATCTTAGATTTAGCCGTAACGTGGGTCTTAACCAGTCGTATGCACTTTGAGGCGTGGTTGTTACGGGATATTTTCTGGACTATGTTGCTTAGCCAGATATTATGGGTGGCATTATTTGGTTGGGTGCTGGTGGCTGGTTTACGCTCGGGTTTACAGGCAGTAGAGCGCTTAGGGGCGGAAATTGAGATCCAAGATGCGGAAGCATTGCAGCCTTTGGTCGCCGAAAATCTGCCGGCAGAGCTACGTCCCCTGGTGGATCACTTTAATCAACTTTTGGTGCGATTGGATGCCAGTGTGGCTGCGCAAAAACGCTTCATTGCCCATGCGGCGCATCAACTGCGTACTCCCTTAAGCACGTTACGGCTAGAGTCAGAGATGATGTTAGCTAAAGAGCTACCCCAAGATATGCGTGCACCCGTGGAGCGCATTAAGCTTAGTACCGAGCGCATGATTCGCCTAGGGCAGCAGTTGCTCGTTTTAGCGCGAGTCGATGCGGCAGCTAGCCCTAAAGACCATTTTATTCGATTGGATTTATGCGAATGGGCACGGACTAGTGGCTCAGAGTGGTTGCCTGCCGCGGCAGAAAAAAAACTGAGTCTACAGTTAACTGCACCAGAGCAACCGGTATGGATTGACGCAGATCCTTTATTGCTAGACGAGTTATTAAGTAATTTAATTGATAATGCCTTGCGGTATGCTCAGGCTAAATCGTGCATACGGTTACGCATCGGAGCAAACCCACCCACATTAAGCATCGAAGACGATGGCGTAGGGGTGAGTCTAAGCGATAGTCACCAGCTATTTGAGGCTTTTTATCGCGGCACCGATCACCAGCATAATGATGGTTCGGGTTTGGGGTTGGCGATTGTACGTGAAATAGCCCTAGCGCATGGGGCGGGATGGAATCTATTAAGCCGCCCCCATTATGCAGGGACGCGAATTAGTATTGTATTTCCCGGACCTCGTATGGGCACAGGGCTAAGACGACAGTGGCGTGTTAGCGAACTGGAGCGGGCTGAGCCGAGCTAGGCCGAGTTGAATGCCCCGTAGGGGGCACGGGTACAGGCTCGCCTTGAATCGTGATCGTGGAGCGCCTTAAAACCCCTCCACCTTGAACTGAGCCAAAGGTTTGAGTTTGGGCTTGTCCAGTCATGTGAGCAACGCAGTCTTGTTGTGCAGCGGGTGAGGGCAAGGACTTGCAGCGTGACAGACGATTTTGCTGCAAGGTGGTTTCACTTAGCTTGGCGGGTGGGTTATGTCTGGCTTGTTGAAAAGCCGCGCCGGCGTCACGTTTGCAGTTTGCTTGAGCGGTCGAATCCGTCAATTGGGTGCAGTGATGCAAAGCGTCTTGGTAGGCCTGTTGAGGGGTAGGGTTCTGAGCAAAGGCGCTAGACATGCCCAGAGACAACACAAGGCTAGAGAAGGCCAGTAGTGGTTTTTTCATCGTGAGCTCCTTGGTTTTACGTCGGAATTTCAGTATATCAACAACCCACGCTACCCCTCGTAAAGGAATGCTACTGATCTGTACGAGTAGGCGCAGGAAGCTCTGCTTTCGTAGGCATATCCATTAGACCTGGCTCATCGGGAGCGTATTTAGCTAAGCGCTCGGCGGTTTCTCGCTTGATCGCCGCACGCATTAACAAAATGGCTGTAACTGGCGAGGTCACCACCAATAGTACCGTAATAATTAATGGGTAAATCAGTAGTGTTTTAGCATGAAAGCTAAGCACTACCGCCGTGGCAACCAGCATAAGAAACACCCCAAAGGTATTACCTAAGGTAGGAGCGTGCATCCGTGAGTAAAAGTGCTGTAAGCGCACCAAGCCAATGGTACCCACCAAGGCAACAATACCACTGAGTATCACTAGGGCGCTGACCAATAGAGTGGCCCAAACAGGTAAATGGTTCATGGTTCAATGACCTCGCCGCGTAGTAGGAACTTTGCCATTGCTGCAGAGCCGACAAAGCCAAATAGAGCAATGAGCAACGCAATATCAAAATACAGGCTTGAGTCAAAGCGCAAGCCCAGTGCTAGTAAAGCCATCAGACCATTGATGTACATGGTATCTAAAGCCAAGACGCGGTCAGCGGCAGTGGGGCCAGTCATTAAACGATAGGCCGCTATTCCCATCGCAAGGGTATAGCAGGCTAAAGCAAAGAAAATTGCCCAGTGAATTAGATGACTCATTCAAAAATCTCGATTAAAGGGTCTTGATAACGTTTTTGTATTGTGTCTAGCCACAACTGTTCGTCTTTGAGGTCTAGGATGTGTAAGGTTAGAGTATGGGTTTTATAGTTAAAACCAGCCCAGACCGTACCGGGGGTATAAGTAATAATACATGCTAAGGCCGCTAATCCATGGGGGTCTTTTAGGCGAAGAGGTATATCTAAAAAGCCCGGTGTTGGTTGTGCGCGTTCGCAAAACAGCACAATATAGCCTACGGCATAGTTGGATTTGACGATATCTACCGCCACATGCCAACACAAACGTAACGCTGTAAAAGGGTGTTTCATGCTGGCACGAACGGGCCTAAAGGGCAGGGCAGCGAGGCTAAGTGCCACCCCTAGAATCAAACCTAATAAAATATTGTCTTTTGATGCACCATTTAATAGCACCCAAATGAAGGCTAAAAGTAGAGGCAGAAATAAGTAATGGATGTATCGCTTAATCATAGAGAGACTCCTCGTGTACAGAGCGGATAGAGTCACGTGCTAACACGGCTGATATATAACTATTGGGTGTGCCCAAGTAGGTCGCAGTTTGCTCTAGGTACTGAATAATAGGACCAGCACGCATGGTTAGTACTACACATAAACCGATCAGCGTGGCAACGGGCAAGGCCTCGTTGAGGCGAAGGCGAGGCACTTGAATGTCGCTAAAACTCCAGAACAAGCGAATACCGGTACGAGACAATGCAATTAAGCTAATAAAGCCAGACACTAAAACAGTAGAGGTGAGTATCCAAGCATTGCTAGTGGCACCAGAAGCCTCTAGAGCAGCATATAGCATGGTCATTTTGCCCACAAATCCAGACAAGGGCGGCAAGCCAATAATAAGCAGAGCGCAAGCAATAAAGGACATACCTAAAAAGACCATGGCTGCGGGGATGGCGATACCAACTACGTCGTCCGAACTATCATCACTTTCTGGGTCGGTTAACTCAAATGCGTCTTGGCTAACCGCTAACAAATCAGAGCCGAAGCTTTGGGCGCGCCCAATCATTTCTAGCAACATAAAGAATGCGGCCACGCCAAAGACGGAGCTAATTAAATAGTAGAGCGCGGGACCGGTAAGACTAACGCCAGGCATGCCCAAAGCAGCTAATAGTGTTCCCGAAGAAATCACAATGCAATAGCTGGCCATACGCTCGGGCTGATGTGTAGCGAGCATGCCGAGTGAACCAAAGGCGAGCGTGGCAATACCCACTGGGAACATCCACTCGCCACCAAAGGCAGCAGGCGCTCCTGTGGGGACCAACAAAGAGCCAATGCGTAGCAAGGAGTAAATCCCTACTTTGGTCATGATGGCAAACATGGCTGCCACGGGTGGGCAGGTGTTGGAGTACGTGTCAATCAGCCACAAGTTAAGCGGCCAAGCGGCAGCTTTGATAAGAAAAGCAACGCCTAAAATAGCCGCTGCCGCCTCAAATAAACGGCGATCTCCACCCGATAGATACCCCACTTTTGCAGCGAGATCCGCCATGTTCAGCGTGCCGGTTACACCATAAATAAGGGCAATGGCGATGAGCAGCAGGAACGAGGCAATGAGGTTAACGGCAATGTAATGCAGCCCGGCTCGTACGCGATCGCGACCAGAACCATGCAGCATCAAGCCATAGGAGGCCGCTAAGAACACCTCGAAGAACACAAATAGGTTAAATAGGTCGCCCGTTAGGAAAGCGCCATTTAAACCCATAATCAATAGTTGGAATAGGGGATGAAAATGTACCCCTACACGGTCCCAGCGCACGGTAGCGTACCACCACGTGGCGCCTGCCAAAATGCTAGTCAGAACTAACATTAGGGCGGCCAAGCGGTCCACCACCACTACAATCCCAAAGGGGGCAGGCCAGTCACCGAGTAGGTAAACGCCAACACCGTGCAGCCAGTTGGTGGCAATAGAGCCATCGGCCATGCCTAGCAATTGAACGGCAACAAAAAACTGCAAAGCGAGGGAAACGATGCCTAAAACAATCTTAAATTGGCGGTTTTTGTCGCGCACCAGCAGCATAAGTGCTGCCGTCATAAGAGGAATGGCAATAGGGAAAATGGGTAAATGCTGCTGCCACATTAGGAGTGTTCCTCGCGTCCGTCAACATGATCTGTGCCTGTGAAACCACGGTTGGCTAACAGTACAACTAAAAACAAAGCCGTGGTGGCAAAGCCGATCACAATGGCAGTTAAGACCAAGGCTTGGGGAAGAGGGTCGGTGTACAGGCTAGGGTCTGCACCGAGTTCGGCAGAAATAACGGGCGGAGCACCTAGTTGGATTTTGCCCATTGCAAAAATAAATAGGTTTACCGCATAGGACAATAAGGATAGACCCATGATGAATTGAAAAGTACGTGGGCGCAGAATAAGCCAGATACCGGATCCGGCCAGCACGCCAATGGCTAGAGAGAGTATGACTTCCATTAGCTATCCTTTTTGCTTTGTAAAACGCGGTGAATCGTGGGCAGCATGCGGTAAAAACGTAACGATTGGTGTGCCAATGCTACTAGCATGAGTACGGTAGAGCCGACGACCAGCATGTAGACGCCGATGTCAAAGAGTAGTGTGCTAGAGGTATGGACCGTGCCCAACAGCGGGATTTCAATATCCCAGCTTTGTGCGGATAAAAAGGGTTTGGCATACCACCACACCATCATGGCGGCAAAACCGGCCGTTACCATTCCACCCGCAATCCAGGTTTGAGGCTGAATAAGAGGGCGAGACTCCACCCACACAATACCACCCACCATATATTGCAAAATAATGGTGGTCGCCATGATCAGACCGGCTACAAAACCACCACCCGGTAGGTTATGGCCACGCAGCAAGAAATACACCGAAATTAAGGCGGCAATGGGCATGAGGAAGCGGATTAACACCGCTGGAATACGCATAATCCCTTCGGGTAAGGCTGCATGAGGATCAGGTTCATCAAAGGTAGTGCTGAGCATACTATGCTGGTTTTGACGACGAGCGAGGGGCTCTGCCACGGTTTCTACAGGAGGTCGGAAGCGGCGTAATAGAGCAAAGACGCTCAGAGCCACAATACCTAAGACGGTAATTTCACCAAAGGTATCAAAACCACGGAAGTCCACCAAAATGACGTTAACCACGTTAGTGCCACCACCTAAGGGTAGGGCTTTTTCCACGAGGAAAGACGAGATCGTATCTGTTTGGGGGCGCGTCAAAATAGCAAAGCTAAGCGCTGACAGCCCGGCGCCGCAAAGGATGGCAACGATCAAGTCACGCAAGCGACGTCCGCGTGCTTGAGCGTGCGTTAAGCCGAGACCATCAGCGAGTGGAATACGTTTAGGTAGCCAGCGTAGGCCCAATAAAATAAGTACCACGGTAACTACTTCGACCGACAACTGCGTTAAGGCTAAGTCAGGGGCAGAGAGCCATGCGTAGCTAAGGCTTGTTATTAGGCCGGCTCCGCCAGACAGCAATAAGGCCGCAGGACGGTGAAATTTGGCGTAGTAGGCGGCCGCTAATGCGCAGGCGCCACCCGCCATCCACATGAGGGCAAAGAGCGGGTCAACCGGCGTGAGTCGAGCAATATCAAACCAGTTTTGTTGACTCAGTGGTATGGCAGCGACCAAGAAAGTAGCGAGTAAGATCAGCAGAACTTGACGCTGCAAGCGGTCGGAATAGGTGTGACGAATGACAAAGTCAGCGCCTGCTTCGAGCCAGCCCATAAGCCACTCAAAGATGTGACCGGCGTTAATGGTGTAGATCAGGGGCGCACGATCAGATCGCCCTTTACGGTAGCGACCTAAAATACCAATTAGGATCAAGCCACCCACCGTTGCAATAAAGCTCATGAGCAAGGGTAGATTAAAGCCATGCCAAATATGGAGGTTGTAGTCGGGGGTGGCCGCACCCAAAATGGAGTGGACGGCAACGTGCAAAATAGGACCGACGGTATAGGTGGGGAAAATGCCGACCACCAAACAAATTAGAACCAAAATGGCGCTAGGGATGAGCATTAAGCGAGGTGGCTCGTGCGGTGTACGGGGTAGGTCGGTAGCAGGGGGACCAAAAAACACCTGATGAATAAAACGGTACGAATAGGCCACACTAAAGATACTGGCTACCACTGCAGCAAAAGGCAAGATCTGGTTAAATAAACTACCATTTGCGCTAAAAACCGCCTCGCTAAAGAACATTTCCTTGGAGAGAAAACCGTTTAAAAGCGGTACGCCAGCCATCGAGGCCGCCGCCACTGAGGCCAGGGTAGCCGTGACGGGCATATAGTGGCGCAAGCCAGATAATCGGTTTAAATTACGTGTGCCGCTTTCGTGATCCACAATACCGGCTGCCATGAATAGCGAGGCCTTAAAGGTAGCGTGGTTAATAATATGGAAAATAGCGGCTACGAGGGCTAGAGGAGTGCTAAGACCCAAAAGAACGGTAATCAATCCTAAGTGACTGATAGTGGAGTAGGCTAGGACACCTTTCATATCACGTTGAAAAGTGGCTAAATAAGCACCTAATGTCAGAGAAATAAGACCAGCGCCACCGACTACCCAGAGCCAAACCTCGGTGCCAGCCATAACAAACCAAAAGCGGGCTAGTAAAAACACCCCCATTTTGACCATCGTAGCTGAATGTAAATAGGCAGACACTGGCGTGGGCGCTGCCATAGCGCGCGGCAACCACAAATGGAAGGGAAACTGCGCACTCTTGGTAAAAGCACCTAGCAGTAATAAGGTCAGCAGAATTGGGTACCAATGGTGTGATTGGATCAACTCACGTGACTGCAGTACAGTGTGTAGGTCGTAGCTGCCGGCGACTTGACCTAACATGAGTGCTGCAGCTAATAAACATAGGCCACCCCCACCGGTAACAACCAAAGACATGCGGGCACCGCGTCGGGCATCGCGTCGGTGGTACCAATAGGCGATCAGCATAAAGGAGCACAGACTGGTGAGCTCCCAGAAAACCACTAATTGAATCAGGTTGCCAGAGATGACTACCCCAAGCATTGCTCCCATAAAGGCTTGCAAGAAGGCGAAAAACCGTCGTGCAGGATCTTTAGGTGATAAGTAGTAATGGGCATACAGGGCGATGAGGGCACCCATGCCGCTTACAATCAGACTAAAAAGTAGAGCAAAGCCATCCATACGCAAGGTGAAGTCGATGCCATGAGACGGTATCCAACTGGTGCGATAAAACAAAACCTCGCCATCAAAGATAGCGGGAGCGCACAACAGCGATACGAAAGCACAACTTGCGGCCACTACACCTGCTAATAAAGCGTGTAGTGTGCGTTGAGATGCGGGAAGTAATGAAGATAGTAGGCTGCCTATAAAGGGCAGCACTAAAATTATGAGCAAATACATCAGGCTCTCGGCAGCAAAGTGGTTGAATTAGCCCTTAATAATACGACATTTGTTGCTATCTATTGCAGATAAATGTGCAAAATGAATTTAAGGGGAGGGAGAACTGCTTGATCTATATCAATCTATATTCCTTTTAAAAGCGCCATACTATTCCTCAGAAATGAGGTAAGCGGTCTTTTTTTGGAGTATGTAGATGTATGATATAGCTGATCCTATCGACGCGGTGCAACTTTCAGAAAGTCTGATCAGACGCTTTGATCGGTCGGGGCCACGCTATACGTCGTATCCCACTGCAGATCGTTTTGTCGATAATTTTAGTAGTCAACATTATATAACGGCTTTAGAGCAACGTCAGCAATTCGTCAGATTGCCTGATTTTTCTGTGTATGTGCATTTGCCCTTTTGCCAGTCGTTGTGCTATTTTTGCGCGTGTAACAAAATCATCACTCAAGACACATCCCGCTCGGCGGCGTATGTGCAGACCCTCTTAAAAGAACTGCAGTTGCTCCAGCCCTATTTGGGGCAAGAGCGTCAAACGGGGCAGTTACACCTAGGTGGTGGGACTCCTACCTTTTTGATGCCCGACGAGCTCACCTTGTTAATGCAAGGGCTGCGTCAGCACTTTGATTTTAGCCCTCAGGCTGAACTAGGCATCGAGATTGACCCCCGTACGCTCCAAGAGCACAGCTTGGAATTTTTAGCCCAGCTTGGCTTTAATCGTACCAGTTTTGGCGTGCAAGATTTCGACCCTCAGGTTCAAGCTGCGGTTAATCGTATCCAACCGTATGAGATGGTAGAGCAAGCCATACACAAAAGTCGTGCGGCAGGTTTTCTGTCTATTAATACGGATTTGATTTACGGCTTGCCCAAGCAAACGCTAAGCAGCTTTTCGCAAACAGTCCAAGCCTTAATTGCTTTGCGGCCCGATCGTATCGCTTTGTATAACTACGCCCATTTGCCGCAACGCTTCAAAGCGCAACGCCTGATCCACGAGCAGGATTTACCCTCGGCAGACGAGCGTTTACAAATCTTTATGATGGCGACGCAGCAGTTGTTGCAGGCTGGCTATGAGTACATTGGTTTGGATCATTTTTCTTTGCCTGCCGACGAGTTAAATGTAGCGCGCCTCAATCAAAGCCTACATCGCAATTTCCAGGGCTACACCACTCGCGCCAATAGTGATTTGGTGGGGTTGGGGGTGTCGGCCATTGGCAAAATAGGTCATACCCATATTCAAAATCAACGCTCGCTAAAGGAATACTCGCAGCAGATTGAACAAGGGCAGCTGGCTACTTTTCGTGGCTACGTCATGAGTGCAGCCGATGTGTTGCGCGAAGAGCTGATCATGACAATTATGTGCAGCATGCCTGTGCCTTACCAAGACTTCGAGCAGCGCTATGGCATTCAGTTTCACACCGAGTTCGCAGCCGAGTTAGCCGCGCTAAGACCTTATGCAGAGGCTGGGTTGGTCGAGTTAGACTCATCGCATTTACAGATAACAGCTAAAGGGCGACTTTTTGTACGTGCGATTAGCATGGAGTTCGACCAGCATTTGCACAAGGCTACACAAGCCAGTTATTCAAAATTAATATAAATCAAGGTGGACAGAATGAATTTGGCTAAAAAAAAATGCAAAGCTCCTTTGTCTTTCATTAAGCACCCTATTTTTCAAGGGTGGACATCTGAAGAGATCTTGGCGTTATACGAGGTGTGTGAAACGATTGAGCTCCAAGCTTCAGACTATGTGTTTCAGCGTGACCAGCCTTGTTATGCGTTCTATCTAGTCGAGCAGGGTGAGGTTGAGCTGCAATGGAAGACGAAGACAGGCCAGGTCAAAGTCCTGCATCAGCGCACCAAAGGAGAGGCGGTAGGAGATGCCTGCGTTTTGATGGGAGATAAATACAGGGTGGATGCGATAGCCACAGAAAACACGACCCTAATACGCATTAGTAAACAACATTTTTATGCTCAGCTATCTACAAAGCCGCATTTAATGATGCGCCTAGTTAATTTGCTAAGCCAAAATTTATGTGGGTTGTTTGGTGATGTGTTGACGGCTTCTTCTATTTCGGGCACTCAGCGCGTCATTAATTACTTGTTAGCTAAGGTGCCTTTGAGAAACCATGTGGTTGTAGAGCTAACTAGCTCAAAGGCGCAGGTAGCCGCCGCGTTAAATCTGACTCCCGAGCATTTTTCGCGTATTTTGCACGATTTAGCCAAACAGAGTTTTATTGAGGTAACAGGGCGTCAGGTTGCCATCGAAGATGTCGATGGCTTGTTGGCTTATTCGCGCTAAACAGGTATTTTTTCGCCACCTAGGGCGTCGAGTAGCTCGTTAAGCAGCACCGTTATTTCGGCGCTCATTAATAAGAACTCGGCGTCAAATACCTGAGCCTCGTCTTGAGCGTCTAGCTCTTGTTGCTCGGTAAGCAGGTCGGTTGGTGCCAGACGCTTTAACTCAAGTCCGTCGGTCAGTACAAATGAAATTTTGTCTGCCCACGTTAAAGCCAAGCGAGTGCATTGTTTGCCGTCAGCAATATGAGCGCGGACTTCGTCGCTGTCCAAGTTGTGATGCGCGTAACGGACTACAGAACGGCTTTCACCGCTGCCGCGTAGCTCGGCATCTTGATCAATAGAGAACGGGTAGGGCAGGCTAAAGTCAGCTAACCAGCTGGTCATGGCTGCAGCAGGAGATTGCTGAGTGTAGACCGGCACAGCAGGGAAAATGGCAAAGGTTTTAGCAATTAAGCCCATGACCTCGTCGGCGGTAGCCGCTGCGGCTGCATCAATAGCAAGCCAGCGATTGTCTGGGTCAATCCAAACAGATACCAAGCGCTCTACACTAAAGGCCCGAGGCAATAATTCGGTAATGAGGTCCTCTTTGAGTTCCTTCATTTGTTTGCGACCGACCTTGTAGCCTTGTTCGTCTTCTTTGTCTTTGGCGCGAGCACGTGCAATTTGATTAATGACTGTGCTGGGCAAGAGTTTTTTTTCGGATTTGGCCGTAAGTAAAATCTGGCCGTTGACGCGGTGGACTAAATCCGTTTGGTCATGAGCCGGAGCCCAGCCCAAACTAAGAGGGTCTTGGCTAGAGCCCGGAGTAAAAGCGTGTTTGGCGACGTCGTCGTCGATGGAGTCTGCCGTCCAGTCGGGATGGAGGCGAAAGAAGCGTACGTTTTTAAACCACATGAGTTATTTGGTAATAGTAAAAATAAACATTGTATTCTATGTTGTGAGTCTAGGGCATTACCCCGGATGAACTTAGCCATGAAGGCTAAACACTAGGGCTATACTCTAAAAGATACGCTAACATATTCATTGCATATGACTAAACCACAGTTAATTGCAATCATGCCATTTAACTGGTTATCTGTATATATATACAGTATAATTCATTTATATTGATAAGGATGGGGTGGCCCATCACGACATAGGACACATACATGGACGACAAGCGCAACAAAGCTGTAGCTGCAGAGCGTGAAAAAGCCTTAGCTGCCGCACTGTCTCAAATTGAAAAGCAGTTTGGTAAAGGTTCCGTAATGCGTTACGGAGACAACCAAGTCGAGCACGACATTCAAGTTTGTTCTACTGGTTCTTTGGGTCTGGATATTGCTCTAGGCGTAGGCGGGTTGCCGCGTGGCCGTGTTATTGAAATCTACGGTCCCGAATCATCCGGTAAAACCACACTTACCCTCGAGGTTATAGCCGAAATGCAAAAAATCGGCGGTACATGTGCTTTTGTCGATGCCGAACATGCCCTAGACGTTCAGTACGCTGCCAAACTGGGTGTTAACCTCAGTGACTTGCTTATTTCTCAGCCCGATACCGGTGAACAAGCCCTAGAAATTACCGATGCATTGGTGCGTTCCGGTTCCGTCGACTTAATTGTCGTGGACTCCGTTGCCGCTCTTACGCCCAAGGCCGAAATCGAAGGCGATATGGGTGACTCACTACCGGGCTTGCAGGCTCGCCTCATGAGCCAAGCCCTACGCAAGCTCACTGCCACCATCAAACGTGCGAATTGTATGGTGATCTTTATTAACCAAATTCGCATGAAAATTGGTGTTATGTTCGGTAGCCCCGAAACCACCACAGGGGGTAATGCGCTTAAATTCTATTCGTCCGTGCGTTTAGATATTCGTCGCATTGGTTCTATCAAACGGGGTGATGAAGTCGTTGGTAATGAAACGCGCGTCAAAGTGGTTAAAAACAAGGTCGCTCCTCCGTTTAAGCAGGCCGAGTTCGATATTATGTATGGGGGCGGTGTATCGCGCGAAGGCGAGATCATTGATCTGGGTGTACAGGCAGGTATCGTAGACAAAGCAGGGGCCTGGTACAGCTACGAAAGTACTCGCATTGGTCAGGGCAAAGACAATGCTCGTGAATACCTGCGCGAAAATCCTGTTTTAGCGCGCGAGATCGAAAACAAAGTTCGAGCCCATCATGGTATTACGTTACTCGACGAGGTAGCTCCTGCTCCACAAGCCGTAGCGCAGCCTACCGAGACCAAAGACTAATTATCATGTATGACTTTGATGACGAGGACGACTTTGAGCAACTCGGCTTCGAAGGCTTTGAACAGCTAGATCCCACGCCGGAGGCCCCTTCGCCCAAGAAAGGGCCTTCGCTTAAAGCTCGTGCCATTGATTTCCTATCTAGGCGCGAGCATTCTCGCCTAGAGCTTCAGCGCAAATTACAGCGTCATTGCGATGACATGACGCTAATTCAACAATTATTAGACGAGCTCGAAGCCCAAAACTGGCTAAACAACGAGCGTTTTGTGCAAAGCTATGTTAATCGACGGGCTCACAAACTGGGTCAACGCCGTGTACTCCAAGAACTACGCCAACAGGGGGTAGAAACCCATCACCTAGAACAGGTGCGCGAGCAGTTACAAGACTCAGAATTCGATCGAGCTTACGAGGTCTGGGAGCGTAAATTTGGTGCTCTGCCCACCGATCAAAAAAGCTACGCTAAACAGCATCGCTTTATGGCTAGTCGTGGTTTTAGCCCAGATTTTCTACGAAAAATACTAGATCGCTTCAAAGATAACGTTTACCAAGATCAAGGGTGACCGTGGTATGTACACCATGATCCACCTCATCACGGGTAGATTGTCTTTGAGCGTGATTGGATTCACTCACAAACCGGTTAAGCATAGCGGGTTTTTTTTGAATGGTGGTATGCTATACAGGTGTATTTCTTCGATGAAAAATCAAGGGTAAGCACAAAATCAACCAGATTGGCTTGAGTTTGTCTTTTGCCTTGTTTTTTAATAGATAAAATAGCGGTATAACGCAGTAGGTGCGTTATACTTGGTCTGTTTATTTGTTCGCTTTCCTGTAGGTATTTGTATGTCTTTGCCCGAATTGGTTGCTCGTATTCCTTTACATAAACGGTCTGTTACCGTAGAGGTCTTCGAACGTGCTGATGGCCTTTGGGACTTAGACGCCGAGTTAATCGATACCAAAGCCTACACTTTCCCCTTGTCCAATGGTAGTGAACATCTTGCTGGCCAACCAGTGCACCACATGCTGTTACGTATTACGGTGAACAGCGACTACCTCATCGTAGATGCTGGTGTGCACTACAAGGCAGCACCTTATGCCGTGTGCGACACGATTGCTCAGAGCTATCAGAAGCTGATAGGCCTGAACTTGATTCGTGGGTTTAGACACGAAGTGCGAGCACGCTTAGCCGGGAAACACGGCTGCACGCATGTGACAGAGCTAACCAACGTTTTACCCACTGCTGCTATTCAGGGCATCGCAGCACGACAACGACGTTTTGAGAGAGGCCAAGAACAAGAAACAAGGCCTTTCTATATAGATGGTTGTCATGCTTTACGCGCTGATGGGGTGGTGGTTAGGGAGCATTACCCTAAGTGGTATGAAAAGCCCGAAACGGTGTAGTAATTTGAGTTTTATTCACGTGTTAATGGTTAACAGGTGGATGATTTTTTAATGTGTTCTTAGACTGACAGGTACTAAATGAAAATTCATGAATATCAGGGCAAAGCACTGTT
>CANQRK010000004.1 GCA_947626245.1 uncultured Paenalcaligenes sp.
CTGCTTTTACAAGCCGAAGGCGCTACTGTCACCCTCTGCAATAGCAAAACCAAAGATTTGGCAGCACACACCTTGCGTGCTGACATCCTTGTCGTTGCGGTGGGTCGTCCCCATATGATTACAGGTGACATGATCAAACCTGGTGCTATTGTGATTGACGTAGGCATTAACCGCCTAGACAACGGCAAACTAGCCGGTGATGTGGATTTTGAATCCGCCCTGCCTGTAGCCGGTGCGATCACTCCCGTACCGGGCGGTGTCGGCCCCATGACCATCGCGATGTTATTGGTCAACACGGTCGAAGCCGCCGAGCGCCTTTTAACTCCTTAATACCCACAAGTTGCCCACATGACCAATCCACTGTTAGCCCCTATAGACCAACTCATTGACTACGCACATATCGAAGCCACACATATCGAGCCCGCTATCACTGAACTGTTAGCTCAAGCCCGATCTGCGGTTGAGACCATTGCCAACCAACCAACGGCCACCTGGGACTCTACAGTCAGCGCTTTGCACAATGCCACTGAACAACTATGGCGTGCTTGGACCATCGTGGGCCACTTGAACTCGGTAATCAACAGCCCAGAACTACGCGAAGCCAAAACTCGCTGCTTGCCTCATATTACTGAGTTTTCTACTTGGTTAGGCCAGCATGCTGGGCTGTACGAACAATATCGTCAGCTTGCCCAAAGTGCCGACTACGTCCACTACAATGCCGAACAACAACGCACTATTGAGTTAGCGTTACGTGACTTCCGCTTAGGTGGTGTCGAACTTCAAGGCGAAGCACGCCAACGTTATGGCGAAATCTCCGAACAACAGGCCTTAGCCTCTCAACGTTTTTCCGAAAATGTGCTCGACAGCATGGATCAGTGGGCGCTGTATATCACCGACCCCACTCAACTTGCCGGCATTCCCGACGATGTGTTATCTGCTTTTGCTGCAGCGGCAGCGGCCGATGACAAAACAGGTTGGAAAATCACGCTAAAAATGCCTAGCTATTTACCGGTCATGCAGTATGCGGAAAACCGAGAATTACGCCATACGCTTTACCAAGCCTACGCCACCGTGGCTTCCGATCAGGCGACCAAACCCGAGCTAGACAACTCTCAGGTCATTGAACAGCTTTTACACCTGCGTGCCGAAGAAGCTCAGCTATTGGGTTACAACAACTTTGCCGAGCTACGCCTAGAAACCCGTATGGCTGACAGTGCCGAGCAAGTCATCGATTTCCTTCACGACTTAGCACAACGTGCTCTGCCCTTTGCCCGCCAAGACCTAGAGCAACTCAAAGCCTATGCCTTGGATTTAGGCATCACCGACTTTCAGCCGTGGGATGCCACCTACGTCTCAGAAAAACTACGTCAAGCGCAGTACAATTACTCTGAAGACGAAATCAAACAATACTTCACCGAACCTCAGGTACTAAACGGTTTATTTCACGTTGCACAAGAGCTATTTGGTGTTAGTTTTAAAGCCGCCGACCTCTCTGTCTGGCATCCCGATGTACGCGCTTACGAGGTCTATAATGCCGACCAGCACTGCATCGGCTATTTATATCTAGACATGTATGCCCGTGCCGGCAAACAAGGTGGCGCTTGGGTCAATAGCGAACGCAGCCGCCGTCAAACAGCAACCGACCTGCATTTGCCCGTCACCTATTTGGTATGTAATTTCAGCTCACCCCAAGACAACAAACCCGCCTTATTGACTCATGATGACGTCATCACCTTATTCCATGAAAGCGGTCATGCGTTGCATAATTTACTGTCTGCGGTAGACGAACCCGATGTATCCGCTTTTGCTGCCGTCGAATGGGATGCCATCGAACTGCCTTCGCAGTTTATGGAAAACTTCTGCTGGGAATACCCCGTGGTGGCGCTGCTATCATCCCATGTAGACACACAGCAACCTTTGCCCCTAGAGCTCTACCAAAAACTACTCGCTGCCAAAAACTTCCAAAGTGGCATGCAAATGGTACGACAAATTGAGTTTTCCTTATTTGACATACTCATTCATCATCAACCGCAGGGTTTATCCATTCAGGCTGTGCTCGACACCTTGGATCAGGTGCGTAGTCAGGTAGCGGTCATTTTACCCCCTAGCTGGCACCGCTTCCCTCACGCCTTTTCGCATTTATTTGCTGGGGGTTACGGGGCTGGCTATTACAGTTACAAATGGGCCGAAGTCTTATCTGCTGACGCCTATGCGGCCTTCGAGGAAAATGCTGTTCCACTCGCCGATGGTAGCCGCAATACCCTAGTGGCAGATACGGGCCGTTTATTCCGCGATGAAGTCCTCGCCGTGGGGGGGATTCGTCCTGCCGCCGATAGCTTTGCTGCCTTCCGTGGTCGTCAGCCCTCACCCGAAGCCCTGTTACGCCATAGCGGTCTTAGCCAAGACGCCGCCTAAGTCTATGAAACGTTTTTTACTTGGTCTCTCTTTGGTTGCTGGCTTGGGCTTTGCCCAAGTCGGCTGGTCTGCATCTCAAATTCATACTGTGCGCGGCTTTATGCCCGACCTAAAATTTGATTTAGTCTCGGCACACAAAGACTCCTTTACTGAAAAAGACGTCTCAGACAAAGTCGTACTGATGTTCTTTGGTTATGCCAGCTGCCCCGATATTTGCCCTACCACCATGGCCCAATTAGCTGAGGTCATGGAACAGCTTGGCGATGAGGCCTCAAAGGTACGCATTTTATTTGTCAGTGTAGACCCCTACCGCGACAGTGCCGATTTATTACAAGATTACGTCGAAATCTTTGATGATCGTTATGCCATCGGTCTAACCGGCAGTCCCAAGCAAATTGCTCAGGTGGCTCGCCGCTATCGTGTCGCGTATCAAGTAGAAAAACCCCAAGCAGACAACCCCAACGCCTACGAGGTGGCTCATAGCCGTGGGGTGTATTTTTTTGATGCCAAGGGAAAAGCCCGTTACTTGGCCTCGGACTCTGAAGCCGTCGAGGCCTTGGTGGAAAAGGTCAAAGACCTATTATGAGTTTAGCGCGCGGCCTTTAAGGCTGTGCGCAAGCCTTCTTCGAGCACGGGATGATAAAACGGCATCGCTAACATGTCGTTTAGGGTTAACTTCATTTGTAGGCTCCATGCTAACAAATGGGCCAAATGCTCGGCCCCTGGCCCAATCATCTCGGCCCCTACAAAACGTTCGGTCTTGTTATCGATATAAACCCGCAATACACCGGCATTCTGAGCCATAATGCGTGCACGCCCTTGTTGCGCATAGTGCACCGCTCCAATACGCGTTTGCGCTAAATCTAGTTGATCATAAGCGACTCCCACTCGCATAATTTGCGGTTCACTAAACACGATACTAAGCGACGCACGCCTTTGTATCGGTTGCGGTGTCGCAGGCCACTGGGCCGCATTTAAACCCGATTGGTAGCCTTCGTCAGCCGCTTCGTGCAACACTGGGTGTACGGCATTAACATCGCCTGCCAGAAAAATAGGAGTATCCTTGATCTGCAACGTATCTGAGTCAAAAGCGGGCATCCCTTTTTCATCCAATTGGGCACCGGTGTGCTCAAGACCCAAATTGGCAATAGCAGGTTGTCGCCCTGTAGCACCTAAAATAAAGTCGGCATCAACATGATGCGACTGCCCGTCTTGTTCATAATGGACTCGTACCTGATTATTTTTTAGTTCAGTACGCGTAATGGTTGCATTAAGGCGTAAATCGAACTGCTGGGCCATCAATTGCTGTGCCGAAGCCAATACCTCGGGATCCGTAATGCCGGCTAAGCGCTGGCTACGATTCAATACGGTTACCTGTACTCCCAAGCGTGCTAACGCCACACCTAGCTCTAAACCGATGACTCCAGCACCGGCCAAAACCAAACGTTTTGGAAGGTCTTTCCAATAAAACACATCGTCTGTTTGGATAAAACGATCAGCAGCCTCCAAGAAAACTGGCGGGATGACTGCTATTGACCCCGTGGCTAACACTACGCTTTGCGTGTGTAATATCAAATCATCATTGATCTGTACAGTTTGATTATCTAGTAAGCGGGCCCAGCCCTTGATTTTGTCCTGAGCAGGAAAGGATTCAATGTCTTTCAGCACAAAACCGACAAAACGATCACGCTCGTCTAGCACGCGTTGCATGACGGCCTGTCCATCGATACGTACCCCGTCCACATGTACACCAAACTGATGACTACCAGCCACCTGTGCCGCGGACTCTGCCGCTGCAATCAATAGTTTAGAAGGCATACAACCCACGCGAGCGCAAGTCGTACCATATTGATCTGCCTCGACCAACACCGCTGTTTTACCAGCACGTTTTGCTGCCTTGTAAGCGGTCATCCCGGCCGTACCGGCACCAATAACCACGACATCTACATCTCGTTGTTGCATACGCTTCTCCAGTGATTAAGGGGTAGCGACGTCTTTAAGCCAGTTGGGGATTAAAGCCGACAGCTTGTAAACGCATCATTAGTTCTTGGGCCTCGAGGTATTCGGCCTCGATGGTCAACCAGTGCGTGTCAGTATCTGCCGTAACAATAGCCTCGGGGGCTAGTTCGTGCACTGCCTGCGTAATGGTCTTAACACAATGACCACAGGTCATATCGGGCACAATGAATTCTTTTTTCATAACAAATCCTTTGAAAGGCAAAGTAAAGAAATAAAAAACGTAGTACAAAGCTAAAAGCTGAAATATTAATATTAGCCTAACACAACAAAGGGGCTTAAAAGCCCCTTTGTTGTGTTAGATGTTGGGTTGCCAATCCGAAACATGGTCTGCTAGCGCTGGCCGTTCTTTAGGAACTAGCGGTTCAGACAAACTGCCTATGACCACGAAACCCAAAAACTCATGCTCTAGGGCGTCAAAACCCAACGCCTGCGGCACCCCTTGGGTATAGGTCCCAATGCCTGTACTCCAAAATGCCCCATAACCCAAAGCGTGAGCCGCATTTAAGATATTCATGACAGCTGCCCCTGTCGCCAACATACGCTCGTGCTCGGGGATACGATCATTGCTGTGATCTACGTATGAAGCCACGGCAATCACCACAGGAGCACGACCTAACCAGTCGCGCATGTTTTTTTCCTTGGTGGGCTCAAGAGGCTTGCCCTCGGCCTGAAGGGTGTCTACTGCTAAATCAGCCAAATACGCAATGTGTTCACCGCGCACCAGTTTAAAACGCCAAGGCTGTAGGCGCCCATGATCAGGAGCACACATGGCCGTTGCCAAAATTTGTTGTAGCTCGTGCTCTGATGGGCCTGGCCCTTGGATTTGCTTGGTTGAACTACGACTTAATAAAGCAGCTAATACTGACATATTTCCCCTTTGATTAAACAGCAGATCGAATTAAAGCCTTCATATCGCGCACGGCTTTATCCCAACCATCGAAAACGGACTGAGCCACAATGGCATGCCCGATATTTAACTCAGCGATACCAGGTATAGTCGCGACGGCCTGCACATTGCCATAATGCAAGCCATGGCCTGCATTGACTCGCAACCCTAACTTAACACCATGAGCCGCACCCAAACGGATACGTTCTAATTCTTTAGCCGCTTGGGCTTCGTCTGCCGCCTCGGCAAATGCACCCGTATGCAACTCGATCACCGTTACCCCACTGCGTTGTGCCGCCTCAATTTGATTTGGGCACGCATCAATGAACAAGGACACCCGAATACCGTGCTGCTGTAACTGTTGCACCGCTGCCTGCACCGCATCAAAATGCGTAATGACGTCTAAGCCTCCTTCGGTGGTGAGCTCGCTGCGCTTTTCTGGCACCAAACACACATCCTCGGGTTTAACCTCGCAAGCTATGGCTAACATTTCAGCAGTAATCGCGCACTCTAAGTTCATTCGTGTACGAATGGCCTTGCGCATCGCATAGACATCGGCATCTTGGATATGACGTCGGTCTTCGCGCAAATGCAACGTGATTAAGTCAGCGCCTGACTCTTCGGCGCGCACAGCAGCTACGATGGGATCAGGGTAAGTAGTTAAGCGTTGCTGCCTTAACGTAGCCACATGATCAATATTAACACCTAGTTCGATCATTCTAAATCCTGTTCAACTATGTCTAATTGCCACCCACCGCCTAACGCTTTATAAAGCAAGACGCGATTGAGTAAAGACTCCATGCCTAATTGCACAAAGCGTTGCTGGGTGCCGTATAAATTAATTTCTGCTGTTTGAACTTGCAAGAAACTATCAATACCGGTTTCGTAACGTAAATTAGCCAAGCGCAAGGTTTCCGCGGCAGCATGTTCAGTTAAGCGCAAAGCGTCTAACTGCTTGCCGTAGGTTTCTTCTCCGGCCAAGGCATCAGCCACCTCTTTAAAAGCCGTTTGAATGGCTTTTTCATAGCTAGACACGGCAATGGACTGACGCGCCTCGGCTAAGTCTAAACCACCACTCACCCCTCCAGAAAATAAGGGCATGGTAATTTGAGGTGAATATTGCCAAAACGTCCGTCCCGAATCAAACAAAGAGCTAAAAGATGGGCTAGCTAAACCAAACAAACCCGTAATGGATACATTAGGGAAAAAAGCAGCTCGGGCAGCGCCTATATTGGCATAAGCGGCTCGTAACTGATGCTCGGCCGCTAATATATCGGGACGACGCTCAAGCAGACTGGAAGGCAAACCCACCGGAATATCAGCCACGACTTGCTTGCTACCAAACGGAGCGGCTTCGGGCAAGTTATCTGGCAAGATCGTACCGACCAATAGTGTCAACGCATTGCGTGCTTGCGCATGAGCACGCAGCATTTGCTGCTGATCAGCACGCGCACTTTCCAACTGCATCACGGCTTGGTGTAGCTCTAGATCGGAGGCACTGCCAACGTCATAGCGCACTTTAACCAATTGGTAGGAGCGCTCTCGGCTTTGTTCAGTCGCCAAAGTAAGCTCGTACATTTGCTGTGCGCTACGCATTTTGAAATACGCTTCGGCAATTTGAGCTACCAAATTAATACGCACGGTACGTTGTGCCTGTTCGGTAGCCAAGTACTGCTCGTAAGCGGCTTCGGTCAGATTACGCACACGACCAAAGAAGTCGAGTTCAAAAGCCGTAATCCCTACACCCGCTTGAAAATAACGATTAATCGCAGGGGAATCTGGCCCACCCGTTCGTAGATCAGCAGGATTACGAGTCACCTGACCCGCGCCCCCTGCACCAAAAGTCGGCAGGCGCTCGCTGCCGGCAATACCGTATTGGGCTCGCGCCTCGGCAATACGGTCTACAGCAATACGTAAATCGCGGTTATGTTCTAAGCCCAGCTGAATGAGTGCATGCAACTGGGGGTCAGTGAAGAAATCCTGCCAACCCAATTGCTCTAATGTCGCACTGCTATCGGACTGCCCTACCGTCGAATCAAACTGACTAGGAATAGGCGCCACAGGACGCTCATAGGTCGGAGCCAAAGAACACCCAGCCAACAATAAAGCAGACGCCAACGCCGTTAATCCAGTCTTAATACCTACACTCATGCTTTATCTCCTGAGGATTCAACGTGTTTGGCTTGCGCCCCTAACAAACGGGGTTTGGTTTTGAACACTTTAAGGACCACCACAAAGAAAGTAGGAACGAAGATCACAGCCAAAGGCGTAGCAGCCAACATACCACCTACTACCCCCAGACCCACCGCATTCTGGCTAGCAGCACCTGCTCCGGTAGCCAGCGCCAACGGTACCACACCTAGAATAAAGGCAAAGGAAGTCATCAAAATAGGACGGAAGCGCATACGAGCAGCCTCGACGGTGGATTCAATCAAGTCTCCGCCGCGTGCAACCGCGTCTTTGGCAAACTCAATAATCAAAATCGCGTTCTTAGCCGACAGACCAATCACCGTCACCATACCGACTTGGAAATACACATCATTCGCCATACCCATCATAGTAACCAAGAGCACCGCCCCCAGCATACCTAACGGTACAGCCAATAGGACGCTAAGTGGAATAGCCCAGCTTTCGTACAACGCAGCCAACAACATAAAGACCACTAAAATAGCCAAGCCCATAAGGATTAAGCTTTGTCCAGAAGCCTGAATCTCCTGATAAGACAATCCTGTCCACTCGTAACCATAACCGGTTGGTAACTCGCCAACCAAGCGCTCCATCTCCGCCATGGCCTCGCCAGAGCTATAGCCCGGTGCGGCGGAACCACCAATACGTACGGCATCATAACTGTTATAGCGCACGACCTGCACAGGTGCCAGTTCGGAGGACACGCTCACAAAGGTGCGTAACGGAACCATCTCACCCTGATTGTTTTTCACATTCATATTCAGCAGTTCGTCTTCGTCCATACGGAAACGATCTTCAGCCTGAACCCAAATGTTTTCCACCCAACCCGCATTGGTGTACTTACCAATATAAGCGCCCCCTAGAGCGGTGGAGATCATGGTAGCAGCCTCGTTAAACGCTACCCCTTGAGCCGCTGCTTTTTCACGGTCAATGGATACATTTAACTGCGGCCCTGGTCCTAAGCCTGTCACACGAGTTTGACTTAACACCGGACTTTCATTCGCTAGCTGCAAGAGTTGCTGCGCAGCCCCTAACAGCTCTTGTTGACCATGACCAGCACGGTCCTCTAGACGCAAGTCAAAACCGGAAGCATTACCCAATGAAGGAATAGAAGGTGGTACCAACGCAAACACCATGGCATCAGGGATACCAAACAGCAAGTTTTGTACCGCACGCTGAGAAATCGCTTGAGCGGAGTTGTCTTGACCACGACGCTCATCGAAGTCTTTTAGCGTGACAAAAGCCAACGCCGAGTTTAGACCATTACCGTTAAAACTAAAGCCTTGTACAGTAACAATGTCACGTACCTGTGGTTGTGCCTCGAAGAAATTTTCGACCTCTTCGATCACCTCAAGGGTACGATTAGCCGTAGAACCCGCGGGCAACTCGATGTTAGCAATCACAAAACCTTGGTCTTCTTCGGGCAAGAAAGCCGTAGGCATGCGGAAGTAAGTCCAACCCAACAACACCACTAACACCAAATACACCAACATCATGCGCCCTAAGCCTTTTAAGCTAAAGCCGATAAAACGCGTGTAATGATGAGTGATAGAGTTAAAGTTACGGTTAAACCAACCAAAGAAGCCGCGACGCTCTACCGTATGCTGTCCTTTAGGAACAGCTTTAAGCAAGGTCACACACAAAGCGGGGGTAAAGGTAAGAGCTAAGAAGCCCGAGAACATAATGGAAATGGCCATGGCTACCGCAAACTGACGGTAAATCACACCCACCGAGCCCGACATAAAGGCTAACGGCAAGAACACCACACTCAAGACCAGCGTAATACCAACAATAGCCCCACTAATCTGCGGCATGGCTTTGATAGTCGCCTCTTTGGGACTGAGGCCTTCTTCGGACATAATACGCTCAACGTTTTCCACCACCACAATAGCGTCATCCACCAAAATACCGATGGCGAGCACCATAGCAAACATGGTTAATACGTTGATAGAAAAGCCCATCGCATTCATAACCGCTAAGGCACCTAAAATAGCAACGGGTACCACCAAAGCCGGAATAACGGTATAACGGATGTTTTGCAAAAACACATACATCACAATAAAGACTAGCAGCAAGGCTTCGAGCAAGGTATGCACGACTTGCTCGATAGAGGTCTCGATGTACGGTGAGGTGTCATAAGGAATAGAGTACTCAATGCCTTCGGGGAAGAACTGAGCCAAATCATCCATTTGGGCTTTGATGCCCTTGGCAGTAGACAGCGCATTGGCATCAGGAGCCAATGAAATAGCAAAAGCAGCAGTAGACTGGCTATTTAAACGTGCACCGAATTGGTAGTTATCTGCACCGACTTCTACACGTGCCACGTCTTGTAGCAAGACCTTAGAGCCGTCTGGGTTCGCGCGCAAAATAACATTGGAGAATTCCTCGGCAGTACGCAACTGACCATTCACCACAATGGGTGCCGTCACACGCTGATCTCCGGGATTAGGTGGTGAACCTAAGATACCGGCTGATACCAATACGTTTTGCTGCGCCAATGCGGCGTTAACCTCGGCCATACTGAGGTTATAGCTAATAAGCTGCTCGGGGTCGACCCAAACACGCATCGCACGACCTGCCGCAAACAGCTGGAATTTACCCACACCAGGCACACGAGAAATCGTGTTTTGGATATTACGTTTAATATAGTCGGCGAGCTCAGTTTGATCTAAACGACCATCCGTCGATGAAATAGAAACCACTAGCAAAAAGTTAGAGTTACTTTTTTCAATCTTTAGACCTTGCTGCACCACGGCCGCCGGCAAGGTGGACGTAATATTAGCAACACGGTTTTGTACATCCACCTGCGCTAAGTCAGGATCGGTACCCGGCATAAACGTTGCGGAGATACTGGTTTGCCCATACGAATCACTAACGGATTCGTAATACATCAGACCCGTCGCGCCGTTAAGCTCGTTCTCAATAACCGTTGCCACACTACTAGCAACGTCTTCGGCCGAAGCACCTGGGTACGTAGCGGAAATGGAAATGGTGGGCGGTGCAACCTCGGGATATTGTGAAACTGGCATGTTGGGCAAAGACAGCAAGCCCAACAAGCTAATTCCTAATGCAAGCACCCATGCAAAAATTGGGCGTTCAATAAAAAACTGTGGCATATGTCTTATCCGTTATCAGCTGAAGAGGTGGCTGCAGGCGCATCGGGAGAAGTGCCTGCATTCCATGGCAAGGCTTGCACAGGAGCACCAGGACGAATTTTTTGGAAACCCGCCACAATGACGGTAGCGCCAGGCTCTAAACCCTCGTTGACGATAACGCGGCCATCGACTTGGTTACCCAATTTCACAGACACCGTTTTTGCTACATCGTTGTCAACCACCATCAGCGAAGCAGCACCACTGGTGGAGTACTGTATTGCTTGAGCTGGCACTAACAGTGCATTTTCTTTAATGGCTTGCTCTAGACGGACCCGAACAAACATACCGGGCAAGAGCTCTTGGTTAGGATTGGGGAACAAGGCACGCATATTGAGCTGCCCAGTTAGAGGATCAACCGCAATGCCAGAGAATAACAATTTACCCTGCTCGGCATACGCGCTGCGATCATCATAAATAGCCGTCACAGGAGCCTGACCCTTTGCATCGGCTTTTAAGGTACCGTCTTCGACGGCCTTACGCAAAGCCATGACTTCGCTAACGGGGCGGGTAATATCTACGTATAACTCATCTATGCGTTGAATAGTGGCCAAATGCGTCGCCTGAGTCGCACTGACCAACGCACCCGTGGTCACTTCAGCACGACCAATACGACCCGAAATAGGTGCTGTTACCTTGGTGTAGCTTAAATTGATATTGGCAGCGTCTAGGTTAGCTTTCGCAAGTTCTACGTTGGCTTGAGCTTGTTGGTACTGCGCCATGGCATTGTCGTATTCTTGGCGACTGACCGCATTTTCCTTAATCAGCTTGCTATAGCGATCGGCTAATGAATTCGCACTTTTTGCTGCCGCTTGTGCATTTTTCAATTGGGCCGCCGCTTGGTTGCGGGCTGCAATATAGGGAGCAGGATCAATAGTGAACAACAAATCACCTGCTTTGACCTCGGCACCTTGTTCAAAATTAATGGCTTCAACGACCCCGTTGACTCGTGCTCTGACCTGGGCCTCTTCGATCGCATCAACACGGCCAGGTAACTCGACAAACAAGGGAGTGACCTCAGGCTGCACTTGCACCACATTCACAGGTACTTTCATGCCCGCCATGTCTTGCTGCTGAGGCTTATCCCCACACGCGGCCAAAACTAGCGTGGCCGAAATCAGAACAACGCGTAGCGGACGCCACGCCATATGGCGAACAGTAGACATGGATTAACTCCTGAGGTTTAGGTAAAAACATAGATTGATAATGTAAACGCATACCCAAACTGATTAATTAGTGAAAATGAAAATACAAAAACATATCGGCGCCCTAAAGGCGCCGATGCGAGTCGTCGAAGCAATTAGCCAAGCAATAAGGCATCGTCGGTAATGGCTTCCCCTCTGACTTTTTCAAACATAGCCAGTAAGTCTGGGACCTGCATCCCTTTGCGCTCGGGGCCACTTACATCGAGAACCACCTGACCTTGATGTAGCATAACAGTACGATCACCTATATCTAAGGCTTGTTTCATGCTGTGCGTTACCATCATTGTTGTCAGTTTACCTTCGCTTACAATGCGCTCGGTCAGCTCTAGAACAAAATCAGCAGTACGAGGGTCTAGGGCAGCGGTGTGTTCGTCTAATAACAAAATACGCGACGGTCGCATAGATGCCATTAACAAACTAACGGCCTGACGCTGCCCTCCTGATAATAACCCAATTCTGTCTGTTAAACGATTTTCTAAGCCCAAGCCCAGTATTTCTAATCGGCTACGAAACTCATCACGCATAGATAGTTTGACTGCACCACTGAGCCTACGTTTAAGGCCTCGGCTGGTAGCCAACGCCATGTTTTCCTCGATGGTTAGGTCCTCGCAAGTCCCTGCCATCGGATCTTGGAAAACACGAGCCACATACTGCGCTCGATCCCACACAGGCGTAGTCGTAACGTCTATATTATCAATGAAAATCTTACCCGAATCCACCTCTTGGTCACCGGATACCGCATTCAAAAATGTGGATTTTCCAGCGCCATTCGACCCAATTACGGTGACAAACTGACCACTAGGAATATCTAGGCTCATACCACGCAACGCTTTGGTCTCGATCGGGGTGCCTGGATTAAATGTTAGTTTTAAATTTTGTGCACTTAACATAATCGTTAGCCTTTTTTAGGGGAACGTAAACGCTTTTTAAGCAATGGAATCACCAATGCAATGGTAACCAAGACCGCAGTGACTAAATTCAAGTCCTGAGCTTTAAGGCCAATAAAGTCTGCATTGAGCGCCAGTGCAATAAAGAAACGATACAGTACCGCACCAATAATAACGGCTAAAGTCGCATAGACCAAACGGCGTGAAGGCAAAATGCTTTCGCCAATGATGACTGCGGCCAAACCAATCACAATCGTCCCAATACCCATAGAGATATCGGCACCGCCTTGAGACTGAGCAAATAACGCGCCAGCCAATGCCACCAAACCGTTAGAAATGGCCATCCCTAATAAGATCATGCTGCCAGTCGCAACACCCTGCGAGCGAGCCATCCGAGCATTAGAACCGGTTGCACGCATAGCCAAGCCTTTTTGAGTGGCAAAAAACCAATCCAGACCAAACTTAGCAATAATCACGACGATCAACAAAATCAACGGACGTGAAATATAGTCGCTGATCATGCTGGGGTGCAAAATACTAAAAACGGTAGGCTCTGTGATCAGCGGAATATTGGGTTTACCCATAATACGTAGATTAATGGAGTACAAGGCAATCATCATTAAGATACTTGCCAACAAATCCATAATTTTCAGACGTACATTAAGCCAGCCCGTGACGATACCAGCACACGCACCAATTAACGTGGCAATAAGAGTTGAAGTAAAAGGGTCATAGCCCATTGATATCAACGTAGCCGCCACCGCCCCACCCAACGGGAAACTACCATCTACCGTTAAGTCAGGAAAACGGAGAATACGAAATGAAATGAATACACCCAACGCAACCAACCCGAAAATCAGGCCGATCTCGAGTGCACCCCACATAGAATAAATAGACATTTTGTGTCAGCTCATAAATAAAACAGGCGTACCCTGATTGAGGGCCGCCTGTTAGAAAAACCAGTGAGATTTACTCGATTACTTTAGTAGCAGACTGAATGAACTCTTCGTCTAAGCTAACACCCTGTTTAGCTGCTGCACCGGGGTTCACAAACAGCTCTAGCTTTTCGCTGAACTCGGAAGGTAATTCGCCAGGTTTTTCACCCTTAAGAATACGCACAACCATTTCACCTGTTTGTACACCCACATCGTAGTAATTGATACCCAAAGCAGCAATAGCACCGCGGCCTACGCTATCGGTATCGGAGGCCACAATAGGGATTTTAGAGTCGTTACCGACCTTGACCAAAGCCTCGAAAGCAGACACTACGTTATTGTCAGTATTGGTATAAATGATATCGACCTTGCCTACCAAACTACGCGCTGCAGCCCCTACGTCTACCGTACGAGCTGCCGTGGCCTCTAGCAGGTTCATGTCATTTGCCGCCAAGAGCTCGCGCAAACGCTCTACCACCACCACCGAGTTGGCTTCGCCCGGGTTATAAACCATACCTACGGTTTTGGCATCGGGCACAATGGTTTTAATCAGCTCTAGTTGTTTTTCCAACGCCAACATATCGGAAACACCGCTTACGTTAGTATTAGACGGGTCCCAAGAAGGAACAAGCTGAGCAGCCACTGGATCGGTAACAGCCGCATACACCACAGGAATGTCTTTAGTGGCCGCCACAATAGCCTGAGCAGATGGGGTAGAAATACCCACAATCACATCTGACTTATCGCCTACGTATTTACGAGCAATTTGAGCCGCTGTAGCCGTATTGCCCTGTGCCGTTTGAAACTGCCATTTCAGTCCGTTGGCTTCGGTGTAACCCGCATCAGTAAGCGCTTGTTTAATCCCATCACGAACAGAATCTAAAGCAGGATGCTCAACAATAGAAGACACTGAAACCAGTTGTGCAAACGCAGCTGTCGAAGCTAGCAAACTGGCACTAAGGGCCAAGCCCACTAAGGATTTAAGTGTTTTATTACGTTTCATAGTGAAGCTCCTAAACATTATTTGGGATGCATAAATGCAATTGCGCTCAAGTCTACTTGTTTTTAGGTGACCTGACCGCAGGTGATAACCCTGTTGTACTTAACATAAGCCCCTAGCTTTTTGACATGCTTTGACACACTCTGAAGCCTTGCTTACAAGTACATTAAATTATCACCTAATTTTCATGGTTGAGCAGCTAAAATTGCTTTTGCCCATTGGCGTGCTGGAATTTTATAGTTAGCTTGGACCTGTTCTGCTCGTTCTAAAAGCAAAGCTGGTGTAGTCCGCGCTAAATAATCCCCCTTAAAGGCCAAGGCGACAATATTACCCTCATCAATTTCAGGTAACAACAGCACCTGTCCATTAAATGCAGACATAATGTGATCTAAGTTCTCATCGTAGCTTTGGTGTGCCCCAAATAAATTCACACTCATAATGCCCTGCTTAGCCAATACCTGATAACAATTTTGATAAAAGGCTAACGAAGAACACACTGGCCCTTGGGCATACGCATCATATAAATCCACCATCAACGCCTTGTAACGCAGCTGATGCTCGGGGTCTTGCACCCAAGCGCTGGCATCTTGATGATAAATGGTCGAGCGCGTGTGATTGGGCAATCTAAAAAAGCTTTCACACATGGCCGTCACCCGCGGATTAAGCTCTACGGTATGTAATCGGCTGTCCGTATATTTCATGCTGTAGCGTAATAAAGCGGCGGCCCCTAGCCCTAATATGGCCAAATCATGCTCTGAGCTTGGCTCATCAAACAGCAACCACCCCATCATCTGCTGAGTGTAAGTCAACACCAGCTCATGAGGCCGACTCATGCGCATAGCACCCTGAATCCATTCTGTACCAAAGTGCAAATAACGCACACCTTCTTCTTCAGATAAGGTGATGTCGTTTTCATCTATTGAGGTATCTTGCATAGGCCAAGATGACTCCTTTCATTATAATAAGAACACGTTATTGTACCGGGCATACAAAACAAAACGCGCAAGCCAATTAGCCTGCGCGTTCGGTGGGTAGCAATAAGACGATTAGCTTTTTGCTTTTTCCTTGGTTTCTTGCTCTTGTTCATCAAGCTCGACACGTTCCTCGCTTCGAGGAGCGCGTGCATCGGGTGCAACCCAGTTCAAGGGTTCAATTTCCAGTTGTTGGCGACGACGTGTGGGTCGTTGAGTAGCCATAAAACACCTCCTGCTAAATTAAAAAGGGGTAAGCCCTTTTACCCCTAACACGAATCATTATAGCAGAAATTAATAAAAAAATATAATCAATACAAGGGTTTATATAAAAATTATCAATGACCACTAGGCGTCGCACCGTACAGAAAGGCAACGAGTTTGGCTTTTCAGGTATGATCTAAGCGCTATTTTTAAAACGTGAATTAACTTAATAAGGCCATAGTAGTGAAATTTGCAACGTGGAACGTTAACTCTTTGCGGGTACGCTTACCCCAAGTCATCGACTGGCTTCAAACGAACCCCGTCGATGTATTATGCTTACAAGAGCTCAAGCTCACCCAGGATAAATTTCCCCTTGAAGCCTTCACTGAAATAGGCTATCAGGCCCAATGGGCTGGCCAACCGACCTATAATGGTGTGGCGCTCATTAGCAAAACCGAAGGCACCGACCTACAACGCAATATTCCTAGCTTTGAAGATCACCAACAACGCCTGATCGCTGCCACCTATCCTAGTGCCGCCGGCCCTATCCGCGTTATTAGCGCCTACTGCCCCAACGGTCAGGACCTAGAAAGTGATAAATACCAATACAAACTGAATTGGTTTGCTGCGCTACACGATTGGTTGCAAGATCAACTTCAACAGTATCCCCTACTGGCCATCTTAGGGGACTATAATGTGGCCCCAGCAGACCTAGATGTGCACGATCCCAAAAAGTGGGAAGGAAAAGTCCATGTATCTGCAGCTGAACGCGCTGCTTGGCAAAAACTCATTGACTTAGGTCTACACGATGCCTATCGGCTATTTGACCAAGAGTCACCTGGTTTTTCATGGTGGGATTACCGCCGAGGTGCGTTCAGACGTGATGCCGGCCTGCGTATTGACCATGCCTTGATTTCTGATGCGCTTAAAATGCATTGCGAAGCCTGCGTTGTCGACAAAGAACCGCGCTCTAATGAACAACCCTCGGACCACACTCCAGTGATCGTGCAGTTTAATATATAACCTCTTAACGAAGCTCCTTATACGGAGGCCTTATGAGCCCAACCAACCACCTTATCGCCACTTTTGAAGAGGGCGCTGTGCTAAGCCTTAACCTAGATAACTGCCCTGTACACGCTTATGTGGTTATCAGCGAGCCTAATATTGATTTGGTTGCCGATATTGTCCCCAAAGAACGCTTTGAGGCCGACGGTGACATTCATGTTATGGCCGTAGGCCAACCCGAAGACGCCGCGGCCATGATTGAAGACGTCAGCCAAAACCTGAATCCTCATGACACCATTGTATTTTTGTGCATAGACAAAGCCACTAAAGACGAAGTGCTCGCACAATTTGGCATCACTCCTGGGCAGACCCAACATCACTAGAGACCCCCTATGTCCACCACTCCTACTGGTCACATTTTTTTAGTAGCAGCCCCCAGTGGCGCCGGTAAATCTAGCTTGGTTAATGCGCTTTTAGCTCATGACCCTAGCATTATGCTGTCTATTTCTTGTACCACCCGACCTATGCGTCCGGGCGAAGAAAATGGCAAACACTATCATTTTATTAGCGTAGACGACTACAAAAGCCTACGCGATAGCAACAACCTGCTAGAGTCAGCCGAGGTACACGGCAATTTTTATGGCACACCGGCTCAGCCCGTGCAACAGGCTTTGCAACAAGGTCGTGATGTGCTGTTAGAAATTGACTGGCAAGGCGCACGTCAAGTGCGTCAGCATTTCCCTCAAGCAATTGGAATTTTCATCTTGCCGCCTTCTATTCCCGCCCTAGAAGAGCGTTTACGCAAACGTGGCCAAGACGACGATAGCGTTATCGCACGGCGCCTATTGGCCGCCGGAGGCGAAATGGCTCATGTAGGTGAATTCCAATATGCTATTATCAATGATGACTTTCAAGTGGCCCTAAATCAGCTGCAGTCCATTGTTCAATCCAGTCGCTTACGCACTCCTGCCCAAGCCCAACGTCATGCCGATTTATTTAATCAACTTGGCATTAGCGCTACGGCCTCTGCACCCTTATAATATCCGTTATATAATTGTTTTATTTACTTACATACAGGTAGACACTTATGGCTCGTATCACGGTCGAAGACTGCTTACACCAAATTCCAAATCGCTTCAACCTTACATTGGTTGCCGCCTATCGTGCACGCGAATTAGCTCAAGGTCATGAGCCTCGCCTCGAAACAAAAAACAAACCCACTGTTACCTCCTTACGTGAGATTGCAGCGGGCGCCACTGGCGTGGAAATGCTACGTAAAGTACCCACCTAACTTTCAGAGGATCAGCAATGGCGTTTTCTACACTCAAAGGGGCTTCCTCTGGTTTATTAGCGGTACTGAAAAAAAGCTCTCGTCTAGGCAGACGCAAAGTTCCTGTTTCAGTACCCAAACTCGAGCCCGCTAAAAACACCATTGCCTCCTTAGCACCGCTTACTAAAATCATCAGCAAATACTTAGATGCTGCCGACGTAGAACGCGTTCGCGAGGCCTACAAGCTTGCTGATGAAGCCCACTTGGGGCAATTTCGCACCAGTGGCGAACCATACATTACCCACCCCATTGCCGTCACCGAAATCTGTGCGGGCTGGAAACTAGACGCCGACTCCCTCATGGCAGCGCTGTTACACGATGTCATCGAAGACCAAGACGTCAGCAAACAAGAGCTTGCCGAAAAGTTCGGCACCGATGTAGCAGAAATTGTCGATGGGGTCTCCAAGCTCGAACGCCTGCAGTTTGAAACCAAAAGCCAACAGCAGGCCGAAAGCTTCCGCAAAATGCTATTGGCTATGTCACGCGATGTGCGTGTCATTTTGATCAAGCTCGCCGATCGCTTGCACAATATGCGCACCTTAGATGTCGTTAGCCCAGAAAAGCAACGTCGCATTGCCAAAGAAACCTTAGAAATCTATGCGCCCATTGCCCATAGACTGGGTTTAAACGCCCTATTCCGAGAGCTTCAAGACCGCTGTTTCCAAGCCATCCACCCCAATCGCTATCGCGTGTTGCGCAAAGCCCTCTTAGCCGCCCGCGGCAATAGACGCGATGCTCTAGGCAAAATTCACGACACCATTAGCTCTGCGTTGCCTGCCGCCGGCATCGAGGCAGAGGTCTCCGGCCGCGAAAAATCGCTCTACAGTATTTTTTGTAAAATGCTAGAGCAAAAAAAATCGTTTTCAGATGTACTCGATATTTATGGTTTTCGTATTCTGGTACACACCCTGCCCGAATGCTATCTTACGCTAGGTACCTTGCATCAGCTTTATAAACCGGTACCTGGTAAATTCAAAGACTATATTGCCATTCCAAAAATCAATGGCTATCAGTCGTTGCACACTACCTTAACAGGCCCCTACGGCACCCCTGTAGAGTTCCAAATTCGCACGCGAGAAATGGATCATGTGGCCGAAGAAGGCGTAGCTTCACACTGGCTTTACAAAGACGAAGACGTCTCACTTAACGAGCTCCAAAAGCGCACACACCGTTGGCTACAGTCCTTACTCGACATTCAAAGCCAAACCGGTGACTCAAGCGAGTTCCTTGACCACGTCAAGGTCGACCTCTTTCCCGACGCCGTGTATGTCAATACACCTCATGGCAAAATTATTTCTTTGCCTCGTGGGGCTACGCCCATTGATTTCGCCTATACCATTCACTCTGACATCGGTAACCATGCCGTGGCCGCCAAGATCAATGATGAATACGTTTCCTTGCGCAGCGAGCTAAAAAGCGGTGATCGCGTTGAAATCATTACCTCGCCAGCCGCACGACCCAGCGCCCAATGGCTTAACCATGTACGCACTGGCCGCGCTCGATCCGAAATCCGTCACTACTTGCGCACCGTGCAATACGAAGAGTCCGTTGCCTTAGGCCGTCGCTTGCTCAAACAAGCCCTTAGCGATTTAGGCATAGAAATGCCTAGCGACAACGACACCACTTGGGACGTCCTCATTAAAAGTTCCGGAGCCGTATCTCGTGAGGAAATTTTTGCTGATATAGGCCTAGGTAAACGCTTAGCTGCAGTGGTGGCACGTCGCTTTATTAACGACAACCCCTTGCTTAAAACCACAGCCGCTGCCGTAGACGAATACACCTCTACCACACGTGCCCCAGTAGTCATTCAGGGCAACGAAGGCCAAGCCGTACAACTTGCCCCCTGCTGTGGCCCCTTGCCTGGCGACGCTATTATTGGTGGTATTCGTATGGGGCATGGTTTGGTGGTACATATGGCTGATTGTGCTGTAGCACAACGCCAGCAAAACAAAGAGCCCGAGCGCTGGATTCCTGTTATTTGGGATAACAAAACAGCACGTCACTTGGCCACTAGACTGGATGTGACCGTGCTAAACGAACGCGGTGTATTAGGTCGCTTGGCTGCTGCGGTCACCGATGCCGATTCCAATATCTTGCACCTAACCATGCCCGACGAAGACACCAGTGCAGCTGCCGTGCTGCACCTGACCTTGCAGGTTGATAGCCGTAACCATTTAGCCCAGGTTATTCGCTCTATGCGTCAGGTACCGCAGGTACAAAAGATTGCACGCGTCAAAGGCCAATCGTCCTAAACACCAAGCTGTAACCACAAAATCACACCATACACCACCACCCCAATAAAGGTGGTGATAATGGTGTTTTTTTGCCAATAGCGACTTCCCCCCATCGCTAGTAGAGCAAGCCCAATACGTAACTCATCCGACTGCCCGCTCCAGCGATGATCCCCTTGGATTAAACCGACCAAAGACACCACCAACAAGGCCACAATAGCCGCCGGCCCCAGCGCACTCAACACACGTTTAAACGCCGGCCGTTGAAATACGACCTCTAGGGTTACATACCAACGCATGGGCAAATAGCGCAATAAATAGGTTCCTAAACCCGCCCCAACTAATAACACGATCACGGCGCTGCTACTCATCATGCTAAGACCTCGTTAGGTTGAACACTGACCGCCCAAATACAACCGATCACCATACCTAAAATCAAGCTAGTATGTGCTGGCAAGAAAAATGTCGCGATCCATGTGGTCACGGCAGCGGCGGCCAATAACCATCGATCTACACTGCCTAGCATATCGAGCAGTAAAGCAAAAAATAAAGCGGGCAATACAAACGCTAGCGTTTGCTGCAAAATAGGATAATGACTTAACCAGTCGCTAGCTACATATGCCCCTACCGCGGTCCCAGCCACCCATGAGGCATAAGCCCCAAGCTGCAACCCCAGATACCAATAGGCTTTAGGCTCAGTTGACAAGGTAGTCAAACGCGCCCGTGCGGCTGCAAAAACTTCGTCAGTTAAACCAAAAGCCATTAATGCATAGGGTCTGGGCCCAGAGTCCGCCGTTGTAAACTGACTCAACAAGGCTGGACCATAAAACATATGACGTAAATTAACGGCGATCACTATCAGCACCATGGTAATCACATCCGTATGCTGCGCAATCAACAAAAGCAAAATAAACTGGCTGGCCCCCGCATAAATGCAAACGGAAATCAGTACCGCTAACCACGGTGCTAAATCGGCACTAACCGCTGCCACCCCAAAAGACACCGCTACGGGAAAATACCCCAACATAATAGAGCTGCTATCTAGCAACCCTTTACTTAATGCACTGCGCATGCTGCTCCCCATATAAAAGCCCCTAAGCAGAGTAGACTGCCTAGGGGCTTTTTCAAGACACATAACTACCGATTAGTCTTCGCTATCTGCCACCAAAACAGCTTCGGCGGCAGGCAACTGCTTGACATGCAACTGTTCACGCAAGGCCGCCATAAAGACTTGCTCTTGTGCATTGCTCCAGATTTGCTGCAACTGAGTCTGAATCGCTGTCACAAGCATAGGATTCGCCTCGGTTTGCTCTGCGGCTACCACTTTGATCAGCTGATAACCATTAGGCAAATCTACCCCCACATAAGCAGGCAACTGGTCTGCATCCACCGCCATCAGGGCCTCGAGGCTGCCAGCAAACAAAGAGCCGGGGTCAATACGACTGACGCTTTGCTCGGGAGAGAAGCTCACTGCCACAGCCTCTCCAGCCTGTAATTGCTGCAGTTGTGCTTGTCCTAATTCGTGAGCAGCCGTCACGGCTTTTTCTTGTTGGAGATAGGCTGACACCTGATCTTGTACCTGATCGAGTGGTGGAACATGGCTAGGAACGAATTCGCTAACACGTACAGCCACCAATGTGTCTGAAGCAATCTCAATCACGCCAGCATTATGCTGATCTTGTAAAGACTGCGCGCTATACAAAGCACGACGTACACGCGGATCAGTCAATAGCTGTGCCTGCTCGGCCACTGGCACGTCTAGACCCAATTCGTCAGCAGACAACAAACGCTCACGTGTTAGACCTTGGGCTTGAAGTAGCTGTACACCTAAGGCATCGGCTGCAGCATCTAGACTTTCTGGGCTGTCATAGACCAGTTGAGTCAGCTGAGTGGCCATTTCTGCAAATTTCTCTGCAGCGAGTTGTTGACGAACCTCTTCGGCTAGCTCGGCTTTTACGGACTCGAAAGGCTGGCTTTGTTCAGGCTCAAAGGCATTGGCCTTGAAGACATGGTAACCATCGGGGCCATCAATGACCTCGGAGACCTCGCCCTCGTTCAAGCTAAACACCGCTTTTTGTAACGCATCAGGCCACGTGCCTTCGGTAATCCAACCTAGCTCGCCACCACTGGCCGCACTGCCTCCGTCCTGAGAATGCTGTTTGGCTAGCTCTGCAAAAAGAGAAGGATCAGCACGAACCTGTGCCGCTAGCTCTTTGGCTTGTTGCAATACAGTCTGTGCATCGTTAGAACCACCTGTCTGCAGCAAAATATGGCTTAGATGAACACGAGCCGGTGTCACAAAACGAGATTGGTTTTGCTGGTAGTAAGTCTGCAAGTCTTCGTCGCTGACGCTAGGTACACTACTAACGGCAGCATCTTGATCTAGCAATACATAATCGACATTCACGTAATCCGGTAAGCGCAATGCGTCTTGGTTAGCCTCGTACCAAGCCTGTACCTCGTCGGTACTGACTTGTTGCTGCGCCAAAAGATCTTGAGCCTGTACCTCATAGGTTTGAATTAGACGGGTTTCTAAAAGAATTTTTTCTAATTCAGCACGCACAAACTCGGGTAACACCGCTGTTTGCATGACGGGTTGAATTACGCGATCTAAAGCAAGCTCGGCACGCTGTGACTGCTCGAAATCTTTGATGCTAATACCCTGTTGGGCTAATAGCGTCGTGTAGAGCTGCGGAGAAAACGTTCCGTTTTCTTGAAGCTCGGGCGTAGCAGCAATGGCTTGACGCAATGCCGTATCAGAGATGCTAAAACGATCTTTGGTCGCAATTTCAATCAACACACGGCGATTCACCAATGAATCCAAAAGCTGTTGACGCGCCTCGGGCGTTTCAAATAAAGCCACATCAAAAGCACTGCCCATCGTACGCTGTAGCGTATTGAGCTGATTACGGCGTGCCATATCGTACTCTTGGGCTGTAACAGCCTGATCTCCGACCGTGACTAACTCGTCATCACCTGAGTTATAGCTGCTATAACCACTGACACCAATTAAAACAAATGATGGCAGAATTAGAATTAATATCACCAACAGCATCAAGCGCTGATGCTTACGAATAAAATTGAACATGAATCACCTATTAGGGGTAGGCTGCATACACACCCTTTGATTACTTACCTAGCCAAAGAGTTTACCACTTTAGCTGTAATATGCAGCCCCTAAAATAGAGAGCCCGCAGTAAAATACTGCTTATTCTACTGCAAAGCTTTTATTGTTGAAGGTATTTTATGAGTCCGTCCTTATCTAGCTGGACCTACCCGAGTCTTATTGCGCACCGCGGCGCTGGCAAGCACGCCCCTGAAAATACCTTAGCTGCTATGCGCCTAGGAGCAAAACATGGCTTTCAAATGGTGGAGTTTGACGTCAAGCTCAGCCAAGACGGCGAGGCTATTTTATTGCATGACGACACCATCGACCGCACGTCCAATGCCACAGGCCTAGCGAGCAGCTATACACTGGCTGAATTATGTCATTTTGATTTTGGCTCGTGGCTAAAAACCGAATACGTAGCCGAGCCCATTGCGACGCTCGGCACAATAGCCACATTTACCATTGCCAATGGGATTCATAGCAATATTGAAATCAAGCCAGAAACGGGCTTTGAGGCAGAAACTGGAGCAAAAATTGCTAGACTAGCGCAGCATCTATGGCAAGACGCAACCCTGCCACCGTTGTTATCGTCTTTCTCTGAAATTGCCCTAGAGGCAGCGAAACTAAGCGCTCCGCAGCTGCCCCGCGCGCTATTAATTGACGGCAAAGTGCCTACTGATGTGTTTGAACGCTTGCAACGCCTAGACTGCGTGGCGCTGAACCTGGATGATCAGTTCACCACCCAAGAAATCATGACTCAAGCCAATGCATTGGGCTACGCTGTGTGTGTCTGGACCGTCAACAACCCACAACGAGCCCGTCAGTTATTAAACTGGGGGTGCCAAGCCATTTTCACAGACGCCATTGATACCATTGCACCTGCGCTGCACTTTTAGTCCTTAGAAAAAACGCTCGCCGGGCTTAACGTAGCGCCACTGACCTTCGGGTAGGTCACCCAAGGTCACATTACCCATGCGCACACGCTTTAAGCCCACCACGCGCAAACCGACCATTTCACACATACGGCGAATTTGACGTTTTTTGCCTTCACGCAGTACAAAACGCAGTTGGTCTTGATTTAACCAACTGACCTTGGCGGGACGTAATTCGTCGCCATCCAAGGTTAGGCCATGGTTTAACAGCGCTAACCCACGCTCATCTAAAGCACCGGTAACCCGTACCAAGTACTCTTTATCAATGGGTGAGTCCTCGCCAATCAGTTGACGCGCAATACGACCATCTTGCGTGAGCACCAACAAACCTTGTGAATCAATATCCAAGCGCCCTGCAGGAGCCAAACCACGTAAATGTGCCGGATCAAAACGTGGCACCTTTTTATCGCGCCCACGGTATTGATTATTTGCTTGAATCAAAGACACGGCATTTTTATAGCCTTTTTCTGCCTGCCCAGACACATAACCCACTGGTTTATTCAACACAATGGTGACACGCTGTGTTTGCTTTTCTCGTGCAGTACGATGCAAAGTGATTTTTGCCAAGGGAGACGCTTTTTGCCCCAATACGGCTTTTTCACCGTCTACACTGACCCAACCGCGCTCGATAAACGCATCGGCTTCGCGACGTGAACACATGCCACGATCCGCCATAATTTTTGAAATCCGAATTTCCATAATCTACTTTTAAATAACCACTGACTTAGTATTGCAGTCAGCCTGACCGCCCTAGAGGGCAGCCAAACCGGTTTCACCTGTGCGGATGCGAATCACTTGTTCTACTGCCGTGACGAAAATCTTGCCGTCACCTATTTTTCCGGTTTGTGCCGCACGCACAATCGCTTCAATGACCTCATCACATCGAGTAGCGGGCACGACGACGTCCACTCGAATTTTGGGTAAAAAATCCACCACATACTCAGCGCCACGATAGAGCTCAGTATGGCCTTTTTGACGCCCAAAACCTTTGACCTCAGTAATGGTTAACCCATTTACGTCCAATTCACTTAAGGCCTCACGCACTTCATCCAATTTAAAAGGCTTGATAATTGCGGTGATCTGCTTCATCTTTTCCCATAGCAAAAATAATCAATGGCATATATTAGCACTAAGCGCCCCGTAACATTTCTTTTGTATCATGCATGTCACGACTTCGCTCCGCACCAAAACCCTCTCGGAAATCTGAACCGGCTGGCGCTTGGTATAAACGTAAGCCCATCTCTGGCAAAATAGCCAGTAAATGATCGAAGATATCGCCTTGTAAGGTCTCGTAATTGACCCAAGCCGTATCTTGACTAAAACAATACACTTCCATGGGAATCCCTTCTGCTGTGGGTTCCATCATACGAACCATCATAATCATGTCAGGATGCACACCTTGCTTTTGCTTAATATACGCATTGGCATACGCCCTAAACGTACCAATGTTCGTTAAGCGACGACCATTAATCGGATCCTCTCCTTCGGCTTGCACCTCGGCATTAAAGGCTTGAATATCTTTTTCTTTAGCATCTAAATAATCATCTAATAAAGCAAAACGCTTTAACCGCTCTACATCGGCACTAGCTAAAAACTGGACCGTGCCGGCATCAATGCGTAAGCTGCGCTTAATACGGCGACCACCGGACTCAAACATCTGACGCCAGTTTTTATAACTACCAGAAAACAGCTGATACGTTGGAATAGTGGTAACGGTTTTATCCCAGTTTTGTACCTTGACGGTATGCAAAGCAATATCAATCACAAAGCCATCAGCACCGGCTTGGGGCATTTCAATCCAGTCGCCTACACGCAACATGTCGTTAGAGTTTAATTGCGAACTAGCAACTACTGACAATAAGGTGTCTTTAAATACCAATAGCAAGACCGCCGACAACGCCCCCAAACCGGAAATCATGAGCATGGGGGAACGCCCCATCAGCACGGACACAATCAAAATAACACCTAGGCTCCACAACACAATGCGTGCAACTTGAATGTAGCCTTTGATAGAGGCAGCAGATTGTATTTGGTGCTTATCTTTGAATTCCTGCCAGCACAACAACAAACCACTAATCGCTTTAAATAAATACAAAAAACCCAATGCCAATACGACTCTAAAGGCGATTTGTAGCGCTTCTTGACTAAGTGGAATGAGGCTTAATCCGGTAGCGACTATAAATAAAGGAATAGCGGTCGATACACTGTTTTTAATACGGTGCTGAACCAATAACTCTAACCAATCCTTTTTGCCTACTCGCGTTAATGCCTGCCCCACCACAGTACTGAGCAAGACTTTTGCCACTGTACGCAATAGCAAAAACAACAACAGCAAAAAGAAAGCCCCAGCTAAACCTTGCATCCAAGGTTCGGACAAGTACTGATAAATCCAGTCTCGTATGGGCCACGTACTGACATTTAAGGTGGATTCCAACGCCATCAACAATCCTCTTTGAGACTTAACTAAAAAATGCTAAAACGCATGGACTTAAAAAGGTTAACATAAGGCTATTGCTATGATCTCCCTTTTATTGAACATCTTATGTCTAATCAATCCAATAACCAAAATCAATTTGCCAACAAATCCCAAGCTTGGTCAGCTCGTTTTTCTGAACCCGTCTCGGATTTAGTCAAGCGCTATACCGCGTCTGTGGACTTCGACAAACGTTTGGCTCTGTTTGACATCCAAGGCTCCCTTGCCCATGCGCATATGCTGACTGCCGTTGGGGTGATCAACGAACAAGATCACCAAGAAATTCAACGGGGCATGGCTCAAATTATTCAAGAAATCGAAGCCGGTTCCTTTGAGTGGCTGCTTGACCTCGAAGACGTACACCTCAATATTGAAAAACGTTTAGTTGAACTGATTGGCGACGCGGGCAAACGCCTTCATACCGGTCGTTCACGCAACGATCAGGTCGCTACGGATATTCGTTTGTGGCTACGTGCTGAAATCGACCAAAGCGCCCAGTTATTGCTTGATTTACAAAAAAATCTGGCCACTCTGGCCTTAGAGCACGCCGATACCATTTTACCGGGCTTTACCCATCTTCAAGTCGCCCAGCCCGTGACCTTTGGTCATCACCTATTGGCCTATGCCGAAATGTTTAATCGCGACTACGAACGATTAATCGACTGCCGTAAACGCGTCAATCGCTTGCCCTTAGGTGCAGCAGCCCTAGCTGGCACATCCTACCCCATAGATCGCGAACTAACCGCTCAGCTTCTAGGCTTTGACGAGGTCTGCCGCAACTCATTAGATGCCGTCTCTGACCGTGACTTTGCTATCGAGTTCTGTGCTGCTGCCTCGCTCATCATGACGCATATTTCTCGCCTCTCCGAAGAGCTCATTATTTGGATGAGTCCTCGTGTGGGCTTTATCGAACTGGCCGATCGCTTCTGCACAGGCAGCTCGATCATGCCCCAAAAGAAAAACCCCGATGTTCCCGAACTAGCTCGTGGTAAAACAGGTCGCGTCAATGGTCATCTAATTGCTCTGCTTACCCTAATGAAAGGTCAGCCTTTGGCCTACAACAAGGACAACCAAGAAGACAAAGAAGGGCTATTTGATTCCGCCGATACCATCCGTGACACTCTAACTATTTTTGTCGATATGGTGTCAGGCATTCAAGTTAAAGCGAACGCCATGCGTGCCGCTGCTTTACAAGGTTTCGCTACGGCGACTGACTTGGCTGATTACCTAGTGAAAAAAGGCCTGCCTTTCCGTGATGCGCATGAAACCGTGGCACTAGCAGTACGAGAATGCGAGCAAAAGGGCTGCGATTTAGCCGATTTATCGTTGGTCGAACTTCAAGCTTTCCACCCATCTATCGAAGACGATATCTTTGGTGTTCTAACGCTAGAGGGTTCAGTGGCTTCGCGCAAGCACCTAGGTGGCACTGCCCCCGAGCGCGTACGCATCGAAGCCCAGCGTATTTTAGACAAATAAGATAAGGGTCGCAGGCATAGCCTGCTCATACAAGATAACGCTGTACGAGGGGGCCATGCCCCCGACCATCACACACCAACGAACCTAGTCTTGTTGCTCTTCGACGGCTTTCAGCGGACCCGTTTGCCCTGCTTCAAACACTGCAATGGATTCAATATGCCCAGTATGGGGGAACATATTAATCACCCCTGCTGCCTGCAGTTCGTAGCCACCGCTGTGTACTAAAATACCTGCGTCTCTAGCCAACGTGGCGGGATTACAGGAGACGTACACAATACGCTTAGGACGCTCTTCTAGCGACAATTCGGCATAAGCCTTGGCCACAGCAAAAGCACCATCGCGTGGTGGATCAATTAGCACTCGATCAAAATAACCCAAATCGCGTAACCAGCTGGCATCCACTTCGAACAAGTTCAGTGTGCTAAATTTAGCACTATCGCTCATACCATGTAATGCCGCGGCCTCAGTCGCACGTTGTGTTAGCGTAGGGCTACCTTCGATACCCACCACCTCTTTGGCCGTGCGCCCCATCGGTAAGCTAAAGTTTCCTAAACCACAAAACAAATCGGCAACACGATCCGTAGGTTGGATATCGAGCAAACGCAAAGCACGACGAATTAGCTCTCGGTTAATTTGGTGATTGACCTGAGTAAAATCAGCCGGTTTAAACGGCATTTTCAGGTCGTAATCGGGCAAGTCATAATACAACGCATCGATGTCTTTGGGATCTAAAGGATGCGCAGTTTCTGGCCCTTTGGGCTGCAACCACCATACCACCTGATGCTCTTGGGCAAAGGTTCGTAGAATATTGAGATCATCGGACGTGAGCGGCTCCATATGGCGCAAAGTTAACACCGTACAGGCATCGCCCACGGCTAACTCGATCTGAGGAATACGATCGGGTCGGGACAAGTCGCTTAAGGCCTCACGCAAAGGACGTAATAAATTGGACACGTGCTTGGGAAGCACCAAGCACTGATCCATATCAACAACATAACGGCCATTTTTTTCTCGGAAACCGATCAGCATCCCCCCTTTTTTCTGCACATAACGCGCAGAAAAACGGGCTCTGAAGCGATAACCAAAATACGGGCCATGCATAGCTGCTAATAGCTGTTTAGGACGCACCTTGCCCACATGCGAAAAGGCGTCTTCGAGAGCACGTTGCTTAATGGCCACCTGAGCGGTAGGCTCGAGGTGCTGCATTAAGCACCCACCACATATACCAAAATTAGGGCAAGGCGGCGTTGTGACTCGTTGCGAGGAAGGTCGTACTACCTCGAGTAACTTAGCGCGGTTATAGCTAGGTTTTTCTCGTGTAATTTGCGCACGTACCTGCTCACCCGGTAAAGCCCCATCAATAAAAACCACCTTGCCATCTGCTTGGTGTGCTACGCCTCGGCCTTCAAGATCCAAGGATTCGACTTCTAATAATTCGCTCATGGTTGGCGTCACAACTTAAATTTAACGTTCAGGTAAATAAGACAATGGATTAACAGGAGTGCCACGACGACGAATCTCAAAATGCAAACGTGGCGAGGTCGTGTCGCTTTGACCTAGGGTAGCAATACGCTGACCTTTTTTAATTTCTTCACCGGTTTTAACTAGCAAGGTATCGTTATGAGCATAGGCGGTAATAAAGCCATTGCTATGACCCAATAAAATCAAATTCCCCAAGCCCCGTACGCCATTGCCCGCGTACATCACTTTGCCATCTGCCGCAGCATTAATGGGATCGCCAATTTTGCCCTCGAGGTCTACCCCTTTTGTATTCGTGGTAAAGCTTTGGATAATTGTGCCCTGAGTAGGCCAACCCCAATTAATTAAATTAGCATCATTAGCTCGCGGTGATTTGGTCGCTACACTGCTGTTACTAGCAACTGGACTAGGTGCTGAAACAGGCGCTGTACTGGGACTATCGACTACACCAGTTGTTGTAGGTTGAACCGGTGTGACAGGGACAACAGGAGCTTGTGCTACCGCACTAGAACCGTTGACCACTAGCACCTGCCCAACTCGCAATTGCGATGGATCGGTGATGTTATTGCTCGTTGCAATCGCTTGTACTGTTACTCCATAACTCTGCGCAATTTTAAACAGCGTATCGCCAGGCTGCACCGTATAGTTTTGTGCGGAGCCGCTGACTGGCTGTGGTGCACTAGGTGTACTGGGCGTAGAGGAATGAATATCGGTAATAGGAGCCGGTGTATTAGTGCTACACCCAGTTAACACTATAGACATGACTATCGTCCCTGCGACGAGCCAACGGGGCGTTTGTCTTAACGATAAAATCAAAGCAGCGGAAGACAGAGTCGTACCAGCTTGCTGCATGTTGCTCTCCTAAAAATTAAATTTGCGTTCCTGACGTTAATAAAAAAACGCACTATTTCGAATTCATAGTGCTGCCACTCATTGGCAGCACTGCGTCTAATGTAGACTAAACCTTGATATAAATTACCTTCTGGGACAAGCAAACCAGCCCCGATGGTCAGTTGCTGTCACAGGGTCTGCGATACCATGGTGCCAACTGCCGTCACAATAATGACATCAAACAGTGCAGCCTCGGCCTACCCTAACATTCCGTAACCGAATTTTAAACGAACTTTCCTAAGACACCTAATACGATTGAGCCTGCCCACTAAGCCTGCATCCAACCTCGAGTGTGAACCAGTTGTTGATGATCCGTTAAATCAAAACGTAAAGGCGTTACCGACACCTGCAAATTTTGGGTCGCACCAAAATCGGTGTCTTGAGAGGCATCGACTACTTTGCCTACAGGTCCTATCCAATAAATAGGCTCACCATAAGGGGTGGTACTTTTGATCACAGGCTCGGCCGGATGACGTTTACCCAAACGCGTAACAGCATAACCGTTAAGAGCCGACACAGGTACCGCCGGAACATTAATGTTAAGCAGTGTTCCCTGCGCTAAAGGCTGTTGCTGGGCCTTTTGAACTAATTCACGTGCAACATAAGCCGCGGTATCTAAATGTTCCCAACCTTTTTCAATCAAAGAAAAAGCCAAAGCCGGTATACCAAACAAATGTCCTTCCATGGCGGCAGCGACCGTCCCCGAATACAAAGTATCATCGCCCATATTGGCACCATTGTTAATGCCTGAAACAATTAAATCTGGTCTGAACCCCAACATACCCGTCAAGGCAATATGAATGCAGTCTGAGGGCGTACCATTGACATAATAAAAACCATTATGCGCCTGATTGACCGACAAAGGACGGGATAACGTTAACGAATTAGACGAACCACTACAATTACGTTCTGGCGCAATCACGGTAAGCTCGCCCAAGCCTTGTAAGGCCTGATGCAAAGCAGCAATACCCGGCGCATTGTAACCATCATCATTTGCAATGAGAATTTTCATACCTAATCCATGGGTTAAAAATACCGTTAATTGTACCTGTTTTATTTTGAAAATTACGCCATATCAAGTAGAATCGCCCCTTTTAGCCACCTACAACTACATGGTCTAGCTTATGCTCTGGATGATTGCTTTACTTACCATAGGCATTGCCTATGTATTGGGTTCACTACCTTTTGCTGTCATTGTCAGTCGGCTGATGGGACTAGCAGATCCTCGCACCTTTGGCTCAGCCAATCCGGGAGCCACCAATGTATTGCGCAGCGGCAATAAAATGGCGGCCGCTCTGACCTTAGTGGGTGACCTATTAAAAGGAACCGCAGCGGTATGGTTAGCCACGAAAGTAAGCACTGCTTTTGAACTGAGCTCGGTAGTGATAGCCGGCAGTGCCATTGCGGTGTTTTTAGGCCATGTATTTCCCTTTACTTTGGGATTCAAAGGCGGCAAAGGCGTTGCTACCGCCATCGGAGTACTACTGGCCCTACAACCTTGGCTAGCCCTAGCCTGCGTTCTGACATGGCTAGCTGTCGCCTATATATTTAAGTATTCATCCTTAGCGGCTATCGTGGCAGCAGTCTTAGCCCCGGCTTATTATTTGCTAGGTGCTGGATCGCTGTGGCCTATGGACACCCCTATTGCCCTAGCTATTGGCACCCTAAGTGTGCTGCTTTTATGGCGTCATAGCGCCAACATAAAGCGCCTATTGCTAGGACAAGAAAGCCGCATTGGTCAGAAAAAAACTAAATAGCGACGTCTTCTAGGTCCCAACGCGGTAGCACCTTAAAACTGGCGCTATGCTCGGGGCTTTGGATGCCATGTTTAACACGTTGCGCTGCCGCAAAAGCAATCATGGCACCATTGTCGGTACACAAACTGACAGGCGGAAAGTAAACCTGCGCGCCCAAACGTGCTGTTTCAGTCAATAAGTGTTGGCGTAACTGCTGATTAGCGCCAACGCCACCCGCTACGACCAGTCGCTTTAGGCCACTTTGTTTTAGCGCACGCAACGCTTTGATAGCGAGCACATCGACAATAGCAGCCTGAGTCGCTGCAGCTAAATCGGCGCGATCTTGGTCCGTGACGAGGTCTTGATCTTTTTCCATTTTTCGCAACGCCGTTAAGACCGCCGTTTTCAGACCACTAAAACTAAAATCCAAATCGCCGCTGTGAATCATGGGTCGTGGCAACGTCAAGCGTTCGAGATTGCCTTTTTCAGCCAAAGCGGCCAAAGCAGGCCCCCCCGGATACGGCAATCCTAAAAGCTTAGCGCTTTTATCAAAGGCCTCGCCCGCGGCATCGTCTAACGTTTCACCGAGTAAACGATATTGACCTACGCCGTCCACCTGCATAATTTGTGTATGCCCGCCCGAAACCAACAAAGCCACAAAAGGAAATTCGGGTGCAGGGTCTGCCAATAATGGCGAAAGCAAATGCCCTTCGAGGTGATGAATAGGCAGCGTAGGAATCCCTCGTGCCCAAGCCAAAGAATTAGCAAAACTGGCCCCGACCAAGAGGGCGCCATTTAAGCCCGGACCTGCCGTATAAGCCACGGCATCAATGTCTGACAGCGTTAAACCCGCGTCTTGGAGCACCTGTTCGGTTAAGGGCAGCACACGACGAATGTGATCGCGAGAAGCGAGTTCGGGCACGACGCCACCATAGGCTTTGTGCATGGCAATTTGACTGTGTAGGCCGTGGGCTAATAACCCCTGCTCAGTACAGACAACGGCAACCCCTGTTTCATCACAGGAGCTTTCATATCCAAGTATCTTCATGTTGTTTCTATCACAGCCCATAGCGTGAACGCACGAATAGGCATAAAATTGCAAGATTATTCATTTATGTTTACATCTAAAAACAGGAAGCCTTATGTTTGAGCGTCTATTTAAGCTTAACGAACATGGTACCAATGTGAGAACAGAGATCATGGCGGGTATTACTACCTTTTTGACCATGTCCTATATCATTATTGTGAACCCGGGTATCCTTTCCACAACAGGAATGGATCACGGAGCCATTTTCGTCGCCACGTGCTTAGCGGCAATTGTTGGCACACTAATCATGGCCTTTGTCGCCAACTGGCCCATTGGTATGGCTCCTGGGATGGGCTTAAATGCGTTTTTTGCCTTTACCGTTGTTGCGACTTTGGGTGCTACATGGCAAGTGGCTTTAGGCGCTGTCTTTATTTCCGGTGTTATCTTTTTAATTTTAACAGCCACAGGCATTCGTGGGTGGATTATTCAGGGCATCCCGCGCTCGTTACGCTCTGCTATTGTGGCAGGTATTGGCTTATTTCTTGCCATTATCGCCATGATGAATGCCGGTATTGTAGTCAGTCACCCTGCCACTAAAATTGGTCTTGGCGACCTGACTCAACCCGCTGCTTTGTTTGCTATTTTAGGCTTCCTACTTATTACAGCACTCGATGCGTTAAAAATACGCGGTGCCATTCTGATCGGCATTCTAGTCGTTACTGCTATTGCCACCCTAACAGGGCACAACGACTACCAAGGCATTTTCTCCTTTCCACCTAGCGTCGCCCCTACCTTTTTACAACTCGATATTATGGGTGCGCTTAGCATGGGCTTGGCTCATGTGATCTTGGTTTTGGTGTTAGTCGAGGTCTTTGATGCCACTGGTACCATGCTGGGTGTAGCCAAACGCGCCAACCTCATTACTGAGGACAACCCTGGACGCTTGGGTCGCGCACTGTTTGCTGACAGCACGGCGATTGTGGCGGGCTCTTTAATTGGTACTAGCAGCACGACCGCCTACGTAGAAAGCGCGTCTGGTGTCCAAGCCGGCGGACGCACCGGCCTAACCGCTTTAACCATTGCCGGCTGCTTTCTTTTGGCTCTGTTTTTTGCACCGTTAGCCAAAATGGTTCCGGCCTATGCTACCGCTCCTGCTTTGTTATACGTCGCAGGCTTAATGCTGCGCGAGTTTGCTGACATCAATTGGGAAGACATGACCGAGGCCGCCCCCGCTGCCATTACCGCGATCACTATGCCCTTTACCTATTCCATTGCTAACGGTTTGGCCTTTGGTTTTATTAGCTATGTGTTAATTAAACTGATGACCGGTCAATTCCGCGCCATCCATCCAGCAACAGCAATAGTGGCAGCCCTATTCATTGTTAAATACGCTTTTTTTCCTGACTAAGCCTGTATTTATTTAAAAAACACGGTACACTAAGTCTACTACTTAAGAATTAAACACTAAAAGGCGGCTTGCTAAAGCCGCCTTTTCACATTTAAGGAAGAATTTATGAGCACCGTTGATCTTACTCAAGACACCTTCCAAGCTGCAATCGAGAGCGATGCAACTCTGATTATTGATTTCTGGGCACCTTGGTGCGGTCCATGTAAACAGTTTGCCCCGACTTTTGAAGCCGCTGCTGCTAAAAACGATGACATCACTTTCGCCAAAATCAATACCGAAGACGAACAAGAGCTAGCCTCTGCCATGCGCATTCGTTCTATCCCTACCATTATGGTATTTCGCGAACGTGTTTTGCTATTTCAACACTCTGGCGCATTATCCGAGTCACAGCTCGAAGAGCTCATCGCTCAAGTCAAAGCCGTCGATATGGCCGAAGTGCATGCTCAAATTGCAGCACAACAAGCCAACCCAGAGGCCTAAGATACAGCAGTCAGCAAAAAGCCCAGCCTATCGCTGGGCTTTTTTAATTGTTTAACACAACTTCTATAACGACTGACTATCGGTCTGCTCTAACTTGGACAAAAAACCTTGACCGCGTGTCCAGTTAGAAAACTGCTCGGCAAACGGCTCGACTTGATCCAAAGGCAAAGCCACTACCCACTCGACTCCAGTGGCACCAAAAACTTCGTTTAGCACTTGTCCCTGAAATTGAGTAAATCGTGAACGGATTAAATCACTATCACTGTACTCACAAGAGCACTGTAGCATTTGCAACGCAACAATGGGACTTTTGGGAGCTAAGCGCAAGCACGAAGCCGCCGCCCCACCATAGGCTCTAATTAAGCCGCCGGTACCCAGTTTCACCCCACCAAACCAACGAATAACCAACACAACCGCTCGGTCACAGTCCTGGCCTTCGATGGCTTGTAAAATGGGGCGACCGGCAGTACCTCCCGGCTCGCCATCATCATTAAAACGGTACTCTTCACCAATTTTATAAGCCCAACAATTGTGAGTGGCATCCGGTACGCTGTGTGTTTGCAAAAACCCCATCGCCTCTTCGGCCGTTTGTATAGGGGCTGCCAGCGCTAAAAACCGACTCTTTTTGATGTCTTCTTCGTATTGATAAAAACCGTCTAATTGATAAAGCATATTTTTTACTATTGTTGGCTATCGCGATAAGCCAAGTAGTCGTCATACGAACCCACGTAATCAACCAGCTTGCCATCAGGAAAGATTTCAATAATGCGGCTAGCCACCCCTGAAACAAACTCTCGGTCATGAGAGACGAAAATCAAGGTACCTGGGTATTTTTCCAATGCAATCTGCAAGGACTCAATGGATTCCATATCTAAGTGGTTAGTGGGCTCATCCATCATTAAGACGTTATTGCGCGTCAACATTAAACGCCCAAAGCTAAGACGGTTTTTTTCGCCCCCTGACAACACTGGTACCATTTTTTTAATGTCATCGTGCGAAAACAGTAGGCGTCCTAATACTGAGCGCAACGCCTGATCGTCATCACCGGCCTGACGGTGTTCGAGTAACCAATCAAATAAATTGACCTCTTGCTCGAACTGCTCGGACACGTCTTGGGCCATATAACCCACACTGGCGTTTTCCGCCCACGTGATCTTGCCGCTATCGGCGGTTAAATCGCCCTGTAACAAACGCAATAAAGTGGTCTTACCCACACCATTTGCGCCCACAATAGCAATGCGCTCGCCCGCTTCTACCGCCAAGTTCAAATTATGAATAATGGGATGATCGTAAGCTTTGGAGAGGGCCTCGGTGCTGACGGCTAAACGATGCAACGGTTTGTCTTGGTCAAAACGAATATACGGGTTTTGACGCGAAGACGGTTTAACCTCGACCGTTTCAGCTTTGATACGGTCAATTTGCTTAACACGTGACGTAGCTTGACGCGCTTTGGACTTGTTGGCCGAGAAACGACGCACAAAGTCTTGTAGCTCGCCAATGCGCTCTTTGGCTTTGGCATTGGCCTGCGTCAAGCGCTCGCGTGCCTGAGCGGAAGCCAACATGTAGTCATCATAGTTGCCTGGGTAAATACGCAACTCGCCATAGTCCAAGTCTGCCATGTGCGTACAAACCTGGTTTAAAAAGTGACGATCGTGGCTGATGATAATCATGGTGCTGTCGTAGGAGTTCAGCACATCTTCGAGCCAACGAATGGTATTAATATCTAAGTTGTTGGTGGGTTCGTCTAAGAGCAATACATCAGGATTAGAAAACAAAGCCTGTGCCAATAAAACGCGTAGTTTCCAACCGGGAGCTAGTTCGCTCATTAACATGGTGTGTTGCTCGGTGGGAATTTCCAAACCCAACAAAAGCTCGCCTGCCCGAGATTGCGCAGTATAACCATCGTACTCGGCAAATACGCTTTCTAGTTCGGCAGCGCGCATGTAATCGTCTTCGGTTGCCTCTAGATTATCGTAAATCGCATCACGCTCGGTCATGGCTTGCCACATTTCTGTGTGGCCCATTAACACCACGTCCAATACGGTGTTATCTTCGAAGGCAAACTGGTCTTGGCGTAATTTACCCAAACGTACCCCTGGGTCTAGGTTTACGCTACCAGCAGTGGACTCAAGATCGCCCCCAATAATTTTCATCAAAGTCGATTTACCTGAGCCATTGGCTCCGATCAGACCGTATCTATTGCCACCACCAAATTTGGCGCTGACGTTTTCAAACAAAGGTTTAGGACCAAACTGAATGGTCAAATTGGATGTAGTAATCACAACAAAGCGTCTTCAAAAATTAATTAAACCACTGAAAGCCAACGCTTTAGTGATGTTCTTCTATAACCAAATAAGCCATATCGCTTTCAGTGGCTATACCGATTTTTTTACCAATAGGCAGCGTGGCCTTGACCTCGGTATGACCATAAGGCAAGCCCTGTACCACCGGTACAGAAACGGTGGCTTTTAACCACGCAATGACCTGACTTAAATCGAAGCCATTGTCACGCGGGGCTAACTTATACTCGGTAAATTGCCCTAATACAATCGCCTGTTGACGCTGCAAAACACCTGCCTGCCAAAGCTGCGCCAACATGCGCTCGATTCGATAAGGGTGCTCGCCTACGTCTTCTAAAAACAAAATACCTTGATCTATCTGTGGAAAATACGGTGTGCCTAACAACGAGCACAGCATCGCTAAATTTCCACCCCATAAAACCCCTCGCGCATCGACCGCATCAGACCCTTCGGACTCAAAGCTTAAAATCTCTAACTGATTGGTCATGCTCTCGTGAAAAAGATCCAAAGTGAGATCATCTGGTTCAGGGACGCCAAAATCAAAGGCGGCACATGGCCCTGCGTAACTGATAGCACCCGTTTGGGCCAATAATGCGTTGTTAAAAGCAGTAAAATCACTGTGGCCCACAAAACGTTTACCACTATCAGCCACTGCTTGCCAGTTAATGGCGGGCAATAGGCGGCTTAGGCCATAGCCACCCCGACTAGACAGCACCACATTATGGGGCTGCTCTAAGGCACGATGAATCGCAGCCACACGCTGCTGATCCGTACCCGCAAAACGTTGATACACCGCTAAGACATCTGGGTCTAGTGCAACGTGCCAACCCAAAGCCTGTAAATGCTGCTGAGCCCACTGCAATTGCTCGGCCTGCTCAACCGCACTAGATGAAGAAATAATATATACACCTTGTGGTGCATGAGCAGCACAGTCTGCCCCACATATATGGGAATGATGATCTGTATTCATAAAGCCTGTTTACGTTGTTTGGCTAACTGGCGACGTTCTTTAAAAAAATCACGCAACAAAGCAGCAGCTTGGTCTTGGTAAAGCCCAGATTGAATCTGAGTTTGATGATTGAGTACGGGGTGTTCATGCAAAGCTAATTGGCTACCACACACCCCTGTTTTAGGATCGGGTGCTGCATAGACAATACGAGCCAGACGCGCATGCAGCAATGCCCCCAAACACATCATACAAGGCTCTAGGGTAACAAACAGCTGGGCGCCAGGCAGACGATAATTGTGTTGATGCGCAGTGGCTTGGCGTAAAGCCACAATTTCAGCATGCCAAGTCGGATCGGCCTGAGTAATGACTTGATTATAACCTTGGCCTATGCATTGACCTTGAGCATCTAGTAGCACGGCACCCACAGGCACCTCACCAGCTTGCCAAGCCCGCTGCGCTAATTGTAATGCCATTTGCATGGCTTGCTGATCGGTAGCACTAAAGGGGGAGCTGCTGATGTGACTATCCAACATGTCAAATGTCTGTATTTTGGCTGAAAAAGGCGGGATTCACGCTAATTATACCCCATGGCTTGCACAATAAACGGTAAGACTTTAGCGGCAGACTGACGCACATTAAAATCACTAACTACATCAATGGCACTTTCATTGGGATTAATTTGTATGACGATGGCCCCTTTTTCCTTGGCCCAATAAGGAATCAAGGCGGCGGGCTGCACCACACCAGAGGTCCCTATTGCCAAGACCAGATCACAGTTTTCTGCCGCATAAATAGCAGCTCGTAAATCAGCGTCAATTAAGGATTCACCAAACCACACGACCCCTGGCCGCACCCAATTTTGGCAAAGCTCACATTGTGGCGGTTGAATTCTAGCCCCTTCGGGCGGCAAATTGGCTGGCGCGGCCACCAAAGGATGGGGATGTTTACACTGGCTACAATACGCCTTGTTTAGATCACCATGCATATGAATCACGCTGTAACTGCCCGCACGTTCGTGCAAATTATCTACGTTTTGCGTCACGATGGTCAACGGGTAATGCTGCTGCCATTGCGCAATCGCGATATGACCCGCATTAGGCTGCGCCTGCGCTAAACGAGATCGACGCCACTCGTACCAACCCCACACTAACTCTGGATCCTTAGCAAACGCCTCGGATGATGCCAGTTCCTCTGGGTCATACTGCTGCCACAACCCCACCAAATCATCCCTAAAGGTAGGAATACCACTTTCTGCAGACAAACCGGCTCCGCTAAACACCACAATACGTCTGGCCGCTTTAATTGTATTTAGAATGGGCTCACTTACCATGGACTAGCTCCTTATGATATAAGAGTGAATTAACCGTAGAAAATTAAAAATAAATAAGGGGACAAGTTGCTAGCAAGTCACGCACTATTGGTTGCCTTAGGCGGAGCCTGCGGAGCGGTATTACGCTGGCTGCTCGGTCTAGGCTTAAATCAAATGAGTCCTGCTTTGGCTGTGGGTACACTAACAGCCAATCTGCTTGGTGCTTTTCTGATGGGGCTATTTACTGCTGCCGTGCATAAATCACTTCCTGTTTCACCGGCATTGCAGTTACTTATCATGACGGGCTTTCTAGGTGGGCTCACCACCTTTTCTTCTTTTACCGCAGAAAGCTTTACTTTGCTTTATAAAGAACAGTATTTGTATTTTTTTATACAACTATTCCTTAATTTAGTAGGAAGCCTGTTGTGTTTTAGCCTAGGCTGGCTCCTTATTATGCTATTTAGCCACAGAGTTTAGTCATGTACGCCAAACTACGCCTTGTTTTTGATAATTTCACTTTGATCTTAATTGGTATCGTCATCACGGCTACGCTTTTGCCAGCCCATGGCCAAGGTGCTGTTATTTTTGAATGGCTAACCCGCTGTGCTATTGCCTTATTGTTTTTTATGCACGGGGCCAAACTATCTAAAGAAGCCATTATTGCCGGTCTTACCCATTGGCGTTTACACATTTTGGTCTTTGCTTTTACCTTCGTTGTATTCCCTATTATTGGTTGGTTATTTAAGCCCTTATTTATTCCGTTATTGGGCTTGCCTTTAACCATTGGTATGTTGTATTTGTGCGCACTACCAGGCACTGTCCAGTCTGCTATTGCGTTTACTTCTATTGCCAAAGGCAATGTCCCAGCTGCCGTATGTAGCGCATCGGCCTCTAGCCTAATTGGTATTGTGGCGACTCCTATTGTGCTAAGTATAATGCTCGACACCACGGCTGGCACCACCGGTATGCTT
>CANQRK010000005.1 GCA_947626245.1 uncultured Paenalcaligenes sp.
GTGGTCATAGAGGTGATTAGAGCGTCGCAGCCAGAGGCTCCACAAAGCACTCATAAACATCAGTAAACCTATGCCCACCATAATTCTGAAACTCCAAAATACAAGTGGCACGTTGGGTCTGTCTTCTGGAGCAAACTCTTTGAGTGCGGGTACAGGCGTATGTAAATCGTGATGCAGAATTAAGCTGCCCAGTTTAGGTATGGCGATTTGGTAGTGCGTTTTTTCTGCTTCCATGTCGGGCCAACCAAATAGAATCAAAGGCGATGCATGTGGGCTTGGATCCCAGTGGCCTTCCATGGCAGCAATTTTGGCGGGTTGGTGTTTTAATGTATTTAAGCCATGTAAATCACCTACGACTATTTGCAAGGGAGTCAGTACAACGATGAGCCATAACGCCATGGAGAGCATTTTTTTGGCTGCAGGATGACAATGACGTTTTAATTGCCAAGCCGCTAGCGCTGCAATAAAGAAAGCAGAACTTAAAAATGAAGCCAGTGTCATGTGACTTAGGCGATAAGGAAAGGAGGGATTAAAGATAATTTGCCACCAATCCATCGGAATGGCACGGCCGTTTTCTATGAGATGCCCTTGAGGTGTATGCATCCAACTATTAGAGGCTAGGATCCAGAACATCGAGATTAAGGTTCCTACGGCGACCATTAAGGTAGAAAAGAAATGCAATCTGGGGCTAACTAAGCCACGCCCAAATAGCATCACCCCTAAAAAGCCAGCTTCTAAAAAGAAAGCGCTTAAGACTTCGTAGGTAAGTAGGGGACCCATGATGGATCCAGCAAACTCAGATAAAATGCGCCAATGAGTCCCAAACTGATAGGCCATGACCACGCCAGAAACGACACCTAATCCAAAGCAGAGGGCAAAGGGCTTAAGTAAAAAGGAGAAAATGTCCATATAAAGCGGATTACGTGTGCGCAACCATAAGCCATTCACTAAGGCTAAATACGCCGCCAAGCCAATGCTTAATGCGGGAAAAATAATATGGAATGAAATGGTGAAGGCAAATTGGATCCTAGCCAAAAGCAACGCGTTTACATCGAACATAGCACCTCCCTGACATAGACTTAGCCTTCAAGTTTTTGTTGAGCACGCTCAGCAAAACCGGTTGGGTCTTGGGGGTGGGTAGCAGCATACGCCAGCCAAGCGAGGCCGACGTTGCTAATACGCTTGGCAGCGTCAGCATCCAGAAGAATATCGAGCTGATGGCGAGCAAAATCCATAATTTCATTTAAATCAGCCAAGGCGTAGCGGACTTGATCTGGGTTATGCGTTAAGCCGCCGTACTGCACTAGATAGTGTTTTAAAACGGTATAGTGCGTGCGTGTCGGTAATCGTCCCATCGTGAGACTCCTCAGTGGTTGATTTAGGTGAGTAGCAAGCCAGTACGTGCTCCGGTAATCATTTCTTGAGCCCAACGGTAGAGCAGAGAGGAGTAGTTTTGCTGTGCTGTTTTTTGGGTTAGTGCATGATCTGCATCGTAAATAATGCGGTGTGTCATGGATTTGGCTTCGGTAAATGAGTTGCGGTAGTTCAGAATGGTTTGTTTAGGAATGTAATGATCATGCTCAGCCTCGAGTAGTAGCACATCGCCTTTAAACAAAGAGCCAGCTAGCAAGGCCTGATTGTCTTCTTTGGATAGTGGCTGTTGGCGGTAGGCGGCCAACAAGCTACGGTTGAGCTGATCTTTGGGCTTAAACCATTCATCATCTTGATATAAGGCGGGGGCCAATAGACTTAACCAGCGAATCTCCCGTAATTGGCTGAGTAAAGTCGCTAAATAGGCGCCATAACTATGCCCCACCACAGCAATAGCCTTCGGATCGACTAAGGGATGTGAGATTAGCTTGTCATAAGCAAGGCAGACATCACGTAGGTTCTGAGCTCGTGTGACTTGATCGCGATCGGTCTGATGGTCGTGGTGGCCTGTTAGATCAAACGTAAGGCATAAGCAGCCTAAGCTAGCTAGGGTTTGCGCTCGCTTTAAGTCAAACCGCTGGTCGCCACCCCAACCGTGGATAAACAACGCACCAGGTATAGGTGCGCTAGGGCTTAAAAAGTGGGCCTGTAAAGGAAAGGTGTCAGGGACTTGGATACGTGTGGAAAAAACATGAATGCTCATTACCCCAAGCCTCCGCTTTTAATCAGGTAGCCCGAGCCTTCGGGCGCCACACAATACACATGATCTGATTGGGTGTGGTGATCTAGATGGGGGACGTATTCTTCTTTGGTCCACGCGTGTTGGCAGTGCAGATGGGGAGCACGTAATAACGCTTCTAAGGCGTAGAGCTCAGCCATAGAGGCTCCACCCATACGCCAAGATTGCTCTAAAACGCCTAAGCGAAACTCACCATCCCAACCGCGGCCATAAATGACATCATAGTTACGACGAGAGGCAAATAAAGCAGGGTAGTAGTAGAAAATCAACTTCTCATATTTTTGTGCATAGTCCAGAACACGTAATAACAACGGGGCATCCAGTCGCTCATGCAGCTGTTCGTAGCCACCGCGTACTGCCAAGAGCCGTGTTCCGCCATAAGTCGCTTTGTTTTGTGAGTTCAAGGTAGCGCGTTGCTCACCTATATAGGAAATGAGCAAGCCTGCCACTTCAGTTTGCCCTACGCTGTAGGTGGTGCTGTCAGTCAAGTTTTCTTCAATGACCACGCCTCGTTCTATTTGTGGCTCGTAGACGGCTTGTTGGAGTAGCGCGACCACATCGGCGTGATGGGTGCAAACGAATTGGCCTTGGCTAGCATTGGAGTGCGCTAATTTAACCCGAATAGGCCCTTCGTGAATTAAACCTCGTGCTATCCAAAAAGCATCTTGTACAGAGAATGCGCTATAGCCTTTTAAGGTATAAGGCTGCAGTTCATGACCTAAATCTTGCTCCCAGCCCTCAGGGGATCCCATAGAGGCTTGACGTAGTGGATGAGAAATCACTTTGGCTTTGAGAAACTCATAAGGCACGACGCCACCATACAAATGCTGAGGAGTGGTTATGTTTAAGGTCTGGGCTTCAGAGAGCAACAGGGTATGTAAAGGCAGCAAGTAGTCTTGTGTAGGCGGATCCTCCCCAGAAAGTTGAAAGTCGTTAGGTGTTTCGTAATTGAAGATTTGCTCCAGTTTTAGGGCCAGCTGCTGTTGGCTTATCTGGTCTGAGGCAGAGGCCAGCGTACCGCTTTGAAAAGGGCTAACCTGTCTTTTTATAGGGGTTGTGGTTGGCATCATGAGTATCCTCCTTTGGGCTCAAGGTCTATAAGCGACTTAGCAACTCTTGTACCCAAGAGCCTTTGATCTTGGGCATGCCGCTTGCTAGGGCAGTTGTATGTACTCAATGGGAGAACCACATGAAAAAGCCACAAGAAAACTACCCTGGGCCTAGACCAAAAAAAGAGAAGCCTGACTATGTTAAAGAATGGGAGGCAGAGCCTACTGAGGTGCAAGATGAGGTCAAGCCGTTCAGAAATGAAAAGACTCAACGAGACGGGGAGACACCCGCAGAAAAAAACAACCAGTCTTGAAGTTGCTTAATCAAAGCATGAGGCGTAGGCAGGCTATAGTGTGCGCAGGTAGGACCCTGCGTGCCAATATATAGACTGATGCCCTGATGCTGATTCACCCAATCAAAGGCCACTTCGTCAGTGCGGTCATCTCCCACCATAATGGGTCTTTTGTGTTGAAAAGGAGGCTGACTCATGAGGTGTGCAATGGCCGTTGCTTTACTAAAAGCGGTATGACGTAACTCAAACACAGACTTGCCTGCTAATAGCGCATAGTCGGGGTGTTGCAGAGCTAAATGTGCCAAATAGCCTTGCACGAGTTTTTCTGCTTGGGGACACTGACGATAGTGAATGGCAATGCTATGTGACTTAGGCTCTACGCGTAGACCGGCTTTACGTTGACACCATTCTTTACAGCGTTGGGTGATGCAATGATGTTGAGCTTGATTGATGGGTACCGCCCAGTGTTTTCCTGTCATGGGCAGATGACCGGTTGCTCCGTGACAGCCAACAAGCGGCAGTGTCAGGGGTTGGCAGAGGCTTTCCAAACTGCGTTGATCGCGTCCAGAAACTAAACATAAAGCCTGTTGGGTAGCTTCATATAGAGAGCTAAGTAGATTCAGTAGGGTAGAGTCAAAATAAACGTCTTCAGGGGTAGGGGCTAAAGGAACCAACGTGCCATCTACATCTAAAAACAGTGCCGACTCGGCCAATTGTACGTGCGGCATCATATTACAGCCCCGCTTGGCCCGTAATAGGAAGAATGGCACCCGTTATATAACTAGAGCAAATTGAGCTAGCTAAAAAAACATAGGCTGGAGCGAGTTCTTCGGGTTGGGCTGGGCGACCGAATAAGGTGTTTTTTCCAAAGTCTTTTATTTCTTCAGCCGGACGATCTGCTGGGTTTAACGGAGTCCAAACGGGGCCAGGAGCGACGCCATTAACGCGAATACCTTTTGGGGCCAAATTACTAGCTAAAGAATACGTGAAGGAGTTGATGGCACCCTTGGTGCTCGAGTAATCAATTAACTCAGCGCTGCCTTCAGTAGCCGTCACAGAGCTGGTATTGATGATGCAGTCGCCAGCTTCTAAGTGGGGTAATACCGCATGAGCCATATTAAAGTAGCCATAGACATTGGTTTTAAAGGTCTCATCTAGGCGCTCAGGGGAAATATCCAGTAATGAGGAAGCATGCTCTTGAAAGGCCGCATTATTGACAAGGATATTAATTTGTCCAAAGGACTCCATGACGTGCTGAATGGCCTGTTGGCAAAACGAGTTATCTTTGACATCACCCGCTATACATACACATCTCTGACCTTCGGCTTCTACCGCAGCTTTGGTGTGGCGCGCATCTTCTTCTTCGCATAAATAAAGAATGGCAACGTGAGCGCCTTCTCGTGCAAAGAGTACGGCTACCGCTCGTCCTATTCCTGAGTCGCCTCCTGTAATCACCGCCACTTTGCCCTCCAGTTTACCGCTACCTTTATACGAGGCTGCCTCATACCTAGGAGCAGGGCGTAAGTTTTTTTCTGAGCCTGGCTTGGGTTGATGCTGAGGTGGCAAAGGTGGGGTCGGGTAGTCGGCTCCGGGGCTAGAGGGGCGATGGGTTACCGGTTCATTTTGTGGAGTTTGGTTGTCTTTTTGGTCCTGCTTCTCTTGTAAACGACGCTGCTGTTTAAGGGTTTGATTTGAGGTAGACATAGGGGCTCCAAAAGAAAAAACCTAATGACCCAAAGGATGGGGAAGGGGGAAGGGGGAAGGGTCATTAGGCTAAAAACGCTGACAATGCCTAACGGGGCTAGGCATGGAGTGGGTAGCACAAAGCATGCCTAACATCACTGCGCATAGATCTTGCTTTGAGGGGGAGTAAGGGGGAGTAGCCGTAGATCTTTAGGAGAATAAAGTGGACACCGTTTTCTTTTTTTCGTTAGGCGTGTTGTTAGCTGGAATGATCGTTATTTATTTCTTACATGCGTTGGGGGCACGCTTATTAAGGCAGCGAGTGTTGGCTCGTAGTACGCATTGGGTGTTAGCGCTGTTAGGCTTAGCGTTTATTTTGCTGGTCTTACCCGGAGCGAAACAAATAGGAGCGAGTTTGTTGGCCTCAGCAGGGGTGGCCGGTTTGGTTGCAGGGATGGCCGCGCGTCCAGTAGTGGGTAATTTTATTGCAGGATTACAGCTGGCTTTTACCAACGGATTTAACAGAGCTAAAGAAGGAGTTTGATCGCTTATCCGGAGATCACCCGTTATGGGATCAGCGGGTACGTGTGATGCAGGTGACAGAGACCAATGAATGGGGAATGCAGGTACGATTTTTAGTGAGTGAGGCGGATTCAGGCCAGCTATTTGATTTGCGTTGTGCGGTGCGTGAAGGGTTGATTGCGTACTTAGCTAGCCATCAACCCCAGACGTTTGTACGGTGGCGTACCGAGGAAACGTCAGACCCTAAAGACTTGAAACAGCAGCCTCTTCCTTAGTGGTGGTGTTTAAGTCATCTAAAAAGCGCAAGCACCAACGTTCTAAGTCAAATTCGTTGAGGTGTTCCATCAGAGCCGAGTGGCGTGCTTGGCGCTCGGCAAGAGACATAGTGAGGGCTTGGAAAAGGGTTTGTGCTGTGCCCTCTGAGTCGTAGGGGTTAACCAACAAAGCCCCTTCTTGCAGTTCACTGGCGGCACCAGTAAAGCAAGACAAGACTAAAACGCCAGGGTTATTAGGGTCTTGAGCGGCAATATATTCTTTGGCAACCAAGTTCATTCCATCTCGTAGTGGGGCAATAAAACCCACATGAGCTTTTCTAAATAGCCCCATCAAAATAACGGGCGCGATCGCTCGATTAAGATAAAGCAGAGGTACCCAGTTAAAGGTGCCGTGTTTACCATTGATTTGGCCGGCTAAGCCTTCTAGTTCGGTTTGTTGGTGCTGGTACGAGTCGATACCTTCGCGAGTAGAAGGGGCGATTTGTAAATAGTTCACGCTTTCTTTTAATGTGGGGTAGTGTTCTAGTAAGGTATTAAAGCACTCAAAGCGATTCGGGAGTCCTTTGCTGTAGTCCAACCGATCGGCGCTGACGATGAGCTGTCCCTCTCCCACCAATGGGTATTCAGAGCACTGCGCTCCTACCGGCGTTGGCATGGTCGCCATGGTTTGGATAAGGTCAGGGGCGACGCTAATGGGATAGGACTGAATACGTGTTTTACGACCTGCATACTCTAACAAGCCTTCTTGATTTACGCCTAGGCCAAGGACGTGTTGTAGACCTTGAGACAGATTAAGAAAGTCGGGATTAGACTGTACGCCTACTACATCATAATCAAGTAAATGAGGTAGCCACTCTTGATGTCGAGGGATGGTCTTAAGTAGCTCAGGGCAAGGAAAGGGGGTATGCAGAAAAAAGCCAATACGTTGGGTTAAACCTAACTCACGGCAAAAGTGTGCTAGAGGAATCAGATGGTAGTCTTGCACCCAGATTAAATCATCGGGCTCAGCCACAGCGTGTAAATAGCGTGCTATTTGTTTATTAATTTCAAGGTATTGCTGATATTGATGGCTTTGAAAGCGCATTAAATCTGAGCGTTGATGAAAGGCAGGCCACAAGCAGTTATTTGCATAACCACAATAAAATTCTTGGTATTGTTCAGGTGTGAGGCTGAATGTCATCGTGCTGTAGTGTTCACGCTGTTCGGTATGAAGCTGGGCGCATATTTTAGGGCTTTGTTCCCCGCTCCAACCTAACCAAACGCCTTCTTGTTGTTGGGCATTTAGCATGCATTCAATCGCAACGGCTAGGCCGCCAGTGGCTATATGTTGATGCTGGGCTATACGAAAAGATACAACAATAATTCGACTCATGGTGTTCTCTCTATCAGTAATAAGTGACTCCTAGGTGTACTAATAAAGAGCAATTTATGTGCCTAGCAAACAGGGACTTGCCGTCTTTCTTTGGAGTTTGGGATTAATAACTGCTGCCTATATTTTGTGACGGTACGTTTTGCAATATTGATGTCCTCAGCAAGTAGGCTGTGGTGCAGGTCCACGTCAGACAGAGGAGCATGCGGGGCCTCTTGGTCTATGTACTGTTTGATTTTGGCTTTAACCATGCGTGTAGAGCAGGTGCCACCGTAGCTCATACTTAGGTCTCTAGAGAAGAAATGTTTAAAGCTAAACACCCCATTAGGGGTGCTCATGTACTTGTTAGAGGTTGCTCTAGAAATAGTGGATTCGTGCAAGCTCAATTCGAGCGCAATGTCATTAATTAGCAGAGGTTGAATAGCCTCCTCACCATAATCAAAAAATAACCGTTGTTTTCTAAGAATAATGCGGGTGACTTCACAAATGGTGTGGTGACGTTTTTTAATACTTTCGACTAGCCATTGTGCTTCTTGCCATTCTTTAGCCAATGGATGAGATCCCGAGCGTGTTTCCTTTTTAAGCAGATCCCCATAATTTTTATTAATTTTAATTTTAGGAAACGCCTTGAAGTTAGGCACGATATGCCATTGTTGATCCTGTTTATACACATACACGTCAGGCATGGTGTTTTGGCTACTCAAAGAACAAAATTGACGCCCAGGTTTAGGGTCAAGCTGACGCAGGTAGGTCACGCAGTATTGCAGTTGAACCTCATCTATACCCAGTTGTGTTTTTAATTTTGACCACTGGTTGTCAGCTAAGAGTTCTAGACCCTCATGAATCAGACGAAGCACGTTTTTTTTTGCTTGAGGAGCAAGGTTCTGATCAGCCGTGGCTTGGAGGCTTAAGCATTCGGTTAAATGACGAGCACCAATGCCGGTAGGAGCGATAGTTTGTACAAGTCGAAGGGCGTGTTCCCATTGGTGGTTGGGTATGACTTCGTCTATGTCGTCGGGTAGCAACTCATTAAAGGAGCGACGCAAATAACCATTTTCATCTAAGGCATTAATAATAATAGCGCTTAATGAATACATGTCTGGACTAGGTCGTGTGGTGGTAAGCAAAGACAGAAGATAGTGTTCTAGGCTTTGGCTGACCTCTACATTGAGTAGTGGATCAAGGTATTCAAAAGGTGTAGCGCTTTGAAAGCGCTCTGCGCCAGCTTCGTTGTAGTCTTCGATATGAGCTTCCAGTTCGTCTTCGACTACATGCAAAAAAGGATTTAATTCTAAATGTGAGAGTAGTAAATGCTGAAAGGCCGGAGCGGCCAATTGCAAAATTTGATTAGATTGCTGTAAACGAGGCGATAGTTGTTGTTGGGTTTGCAATCTGGGCTGCAGGGTCAACGTCATGGTGGTTCCTTAATGCAAAATAAATGAATCTAAAGCGATTACCTATCCTTGAGGAATACCGCACAGAATTAGTGCTGGGGACGTACTTTTTTGTATTGGGCTCTATGCGTGCGCAGCAGTTCTTCTCCAAAGGGTAAAGCAAGCAATAGGACTAAAGCCGTAAGCAAGGGTAATAAATAGCTAAGAGGGATAGGATTGGCCTTGAGCTGCAAACCTTTAATAGGAAAGGAACTGGGATTAGGAATAGCACTGACGGCTTCCCAGTGTAGAGCGCAAACGAGTAATAACGCGCACAAAGGCAAAATCTCTAAAAAGCTATGTATATGTTGTTCTATCGGCGTTACAGTACGTTGGCTAGACGCAATATGTACATCCCATAGGGCTGTGACTTCATGCAAAATAAAACACCCCAACATAAATAATAAAATTGCGGGAGTTATTTCAAAAAACAATCCTAATAAAACAGGTATAGCGATTTCACCTAGCATGAGGCTGTGAATCAATGACTCTTTGAGTCCTGAGCTATGTTCTATATGAGCCCGTCGGTGACATAACCAGTCAGCTAGCCCAGCAAGAATCCATAAAGTGAAAACCACATAAAACAAAAGATAAATGAGTGCGAGACGTTCCATCGTTCTGGCTCACAAAAAGCAGCTAATACAGCAAGCGGTAGCAAGTCGTGTGCCTAACTGTGGGATGAGCATTGGGCATGCTATTTGCTAATCCCACTACGTGGTATATCCATTTATAGGTAAGGAGCTAAATATGTTATTACGTAGCGTAGCGATAGCAAGAATACTTGGGGCGACTGTTTGTATAGTAGGTATACAAGCCAGTTATGCTCAGAAATTATCTGGGACTGACGAAGACTTTTTAAAAAATGCAGCTCAGTCAGGTCATTATGAAATAGAGGCGTCGCATGAAGCATTAGCACGTAGTCAAGATGCACAAGTTCGAGATTTTGCTCAGATGATGATTGAAGAGCATCAGCGTTTAGACCAAGGGCTTAATCAATTGGCAGCGGCTAAAGAAGCGGTATTACCTACGGCACCAAGCGTGATGCAGCAGGGGAAAATACTCATGCTTCAAGCCAGGGAGGGAGAGGGTTTCGATAGCTATTATGCCGAACACCTTGGTGTTAAAGCGCATGAAGACACTATCGAATTGTTTGAAAGCCAAGTTGAAAATGGCGATGATGTAGAGATAGTCAGCTTTGCTCAAGAGGCTCTACCTGTATTAAGACAGCATTTGCAGCATGCTAAAAACTTACATACTCAGATGGAGTCTAAGCAGAAATAACGCTAGAGATATAATGAACAAAAGGGAAGCGATGGCTTCCCTTTTTGTATGAGGGGGGTGTCTAACGCTAGGCTAAGACAATTGGGTAAAGTAGGCTTTGGTTGCTTGTAGTTCGGTAGTTGAATTGGGGTAGGCGACAATTACCCATTTGCCCTCGGCCGATGCTTGTTTGACAGGTTCAATGACGCCATTACGTTTTGGGGTGTAGGCAACCAACACACCTATGATAATGCCAATCAGTAAAAATACGCAGACCGATCCTAAAAATGCAGTAGGGGCTTCGTGAACAAACATGGGGTTGCCCATGCTGTATAGCACCCACCAAAATAAGGCACCAGCGGCCACACTTAGAACCACAGACCAAATATGCACAGAAATAGCATTTTGTCCCATATGGGAAAACTCATCTTTGAGTTTAGATTCAACCTGAGGATCGTGTGGAGTGATTAAAGCAACTCGGGATTGGTCACCGGCAAAAAGAGAGGAGATATGCTGTAGCGCTTGCTCAGCGGCTTGGGCATTGCTAAATATACCCATGGTTTCGCGCGCTGATCGCACATTCATTCTTTTTTCCATCGCAGGCTCCTAATAAACAAAGATAAGTGGAAGGGGTGCTTGGGTTAGTCTACCAAAGAAGCTATGGCGACAGAATGAAATACGCTGTTTATTTGATTCTTAACAAAGGCGAGGAAATGCCTTAAAGACGAGCAGGAGAAATAAGAGGGGAGATAGATAATAAAAAAGCCACTTCCGAAGAAGTGGCTTTTTTACTGTATATGGCGCGGCTGGCAGGATTCGAACCCACGACCCCTTGGTTCGTAGCCAAGTACTCTATCCAACTGAGCTACAGCCGCTGAAAGAAATAGAACTATAACTTGGTTTTTAAATCATGTCAACATCTTTTTGAAATAATTTAAAAGTTTTTAGTTCTTATTGCGAAATGTTCGTGGTACAAGTCACAATACTAACGCGCGATACAGGCTTTCATCTGTGTGTCGCTGCGTTAAAAAATTAGTATAACACCATTCTGGAGAAAAGGGTGAAAAGTTTAAAAAAAGTGACTCACGTCGCTGATTTTCAGGAATTGGCTCGAAAGCGGGTACCTAAAATGTTCTATGAGTACGTGGATTCGGGCTCGTGGACGCAAAGCAGCTACAGAGCTAACCAAGAAGATTTGCAGCGTTTGTTATTTAAGCAGCGTGTAGCCGTCAATATAGAGCAGCGTTCTATGACTTCGACTTTTCTGGGGCAGCCGGCGGCTATGCCCGTGGCGTTAGCGCCTACGGGTTTAACGGGGATGCAGCATGCTGATGGGGAAATATTGGCGGCGTTAGCGGCTAAGAACAAAGGGGTGCCCTTTACCTTATCTACGATGAGCATTTGCTCTTTAGAGGATATTGCTACTCATACACAGACTCCTTTTTGGTTTCAGTTGTATATGATGCGAGACCGAGCCTTTATGGAGGCACTGATAGAGCGCGCCAAAGCCGCTCAGTGTTCTGCATTGGTAGTGACCTTGGACTTACAGGTATTGGGGCAGCGTCATAAAGATATTAAAAATGGGTTAACCACCCCTCCTAAACCTACACTGAGAAATTTACTCAATTTGGCTACCAAGCCTTATTGGTGTACGCACATGAGTAAGACCCAACGTCGTACTTTTGGCAATATTGTGGGGCATGCTAAGGGTGTGAGTGATGTGAGCTCCTTAGCTGTTTGGACGGCCGAGCAGTTTGATCCGACGTTGTGTTGGAATGATATTGAATGGATTAAAGCGCGTTGGGGTGGCAAATTAATTCTAAAAGGGATTATGGAGCCCGAGGATGCGCAGTTAGCTGTTCAGGTGGGGGCCGATGCGATCGTGGTATCGAATCATGGTGGCCGTCAGTTAGATGGTGCTCCTTCAACCATTGCTGTGTTGTCCGCTATTGTGGATGCCGTTAAAGGGCAAACAGAAATTTATATGGATGGGGGCATTCGTAGTGGCCAAGATGTGCTGCGTGCAATGGCACTAGGGGCCGATGGGGTCATGATAGGTCGAGCTTTTTTATATGCGTTGGGCGCGGCTGGTCAGGCGGGTGTAGAGCGTTGTTTGGATTTAATAGCTAACGAACTAGATGTGACCATGGCGTTGTGTGGACGACGTCACCTAAGTGAAGTAGATCGGAGCATGTTACGTAACCCCGATTTGTTTAAATAGAGCTATCTATATAAGAACGCCTCAAAACGCGACATGACAGGCGCGATTTGAGGCCAACAACAAAAAAGACTTAAGGTCTATTTAGCCGTGTAGCTTTTGTGCTGTTTCAGCAATAAGGCGGCCTTGGTAACGAGCGCCGTCCAGTTCGGTGGTGCTTGGCTGACGTGAGCCATCGCCGCCGGCAATGGTAGTGGCGCCATAAGGTGCACCGCCTACGACTTCATCGATACGGTTTTGGCCGTCGAAGCTATAAGGTAAACCAACGATGACCATACCAAAGTGAAATAGGTTATGAATGATGCTCATGAGCGTAAGCTCTTGGCCGCCGTGTTGAGTGGCGGTAGAGGTAAATGCACCACCGACTTTGCCATTGAGAGCGCCTTGAGCCCATAGACCGCCACACTGATCAAGGAAACTGGCCATTTGTGAGCTGACGCGACCAAAACGAGTGCCTGTACCGACAATAATGGCATCGTATTGTGGGAGATCTTGGACAGAAGCGATGGGAGCAGCCTGATCCAGTTTAAAACCAGAGCGTTGTGCGACCTCGGGGGGAACCAGTTCGGGAACGCGTTTGATGTCAACCTGAGCCCCCGCTGAGCGGGCGCCTTCTGCTACGGCCTCTGCCATGGCTTCGATGTGACCATAAGCGGAATAGTACAACACTAATACTTTTGCCATAAAAATCTCCTAAGAATGAGTAGGATCATGTTGAGGGCCAGCATGAGGAGAAAAGCATAAGACTGTTTTGAGTGTGACATCAGACGCGCACTAGGTCTAGGGCTTTTTTTGATCGTGTTTAAAACGAATTAAGGCGGCAACGATAACCACGGCCCAACCACCTAGCATAAGCACACCACCGATAGGCGTAATCATACCTAGCCAGCTTTGTTTGGAAAGCACTAATAGAAAGAGGCTGCCTGAAAACAAGGCGGTACCTGCAAAGAGCAAGCCAAAGGACAGTTGTTGCAGACGAGGGCTAAGTAAAGCGTGCGTACATGCTAAAGCCAAGAGGGCAACGGCATGCAAGGATAGGTATTGCACAGAGGTTTGCCAGACGGCTAATAGACTGATATCAACCCGACCCGCGAGAGCATGTGAGCCAAAGGCCCCGGTGGCCACACTAATTAATAATAAAAAAGCAGCAAGAGCAATTTGTAAGGAGGCGTGCATAGTGATGAACTCAAAAGTAAAACCAGATAACTATCTTAACGCGTTTACAGCAAGGGGGAAAAACCTATAATCTTGTCTATTGCAATTAACGGGTAGGAGTGCGTGATTCCTCATGGCCAAAAAAAAGCTTTCTATCAAAAGAAGAAACAATAAGTGGGTAGTTATGTGGGGCTCACGGGTCTTGTCATGGCGACAGGGTGTGCTAGTGGGGGTGGTGTCCTGTCTGCTCGTTGCCTTTGGCGTAGGAACCAGTACCGATTATTTTAATCTGCCCGGGCAAAAAGCATCAACTTCCACCAGTACGGTGCAGCGCCCTAAAGGCGAGTTTGTCTTGCAGGGCAAGATCACGCATGTGACAGATGGTGATACCATTAATGTCCAAGTGGATGGTGTTCGTGAACGGGTACGTTTGGCAAACATTGACTCGCCAGAGACTCCAGGTCGGGCTGATAGGCCGGGGCAACCGTATGCGCAGCAGGCTCAGCAGGCGTTAGAACGTATGGTGTTGAATAAAACAGTGCGTTTACGTTGTTTTGAGCAAGATCATTATGGTCGTAATATTTGTGAAGTGCCTTTGGATAACGGTAAAACAGCAAATCAATGGATGGTAGAGCACGGTTGGGCGTGGGCATATACTGGCAGTGGTGGGCGCTACCTACGCGATAAATCGTTGGTTCAGGTTCAACAACAGGCCCAGCAAAAAGGCGTGGGCTTATGGCAATCTAATAACCCGGTTGCGCCGTGGGTATGGCGCGTTCAATGTTGGCAACAGAAAAAATGCAGCTAATTCGATCCTTGTTCATCGTTTGTTTGGCTCTAGGTCTAAGCGCTTGTGGCGAGCGGGCTGTTAATAGCCCGTATGCCGACGGAGCCGCCGCACAAAATACGTTGTTTACGGCGTTTACGCAGCGATCTCCTAAATACTTAGATCCGGCCAGCTCGTATTCCACAGACGAAACGCCGTTTACTTATTCTATTTATGAGCCGTTATATGGCTACCATTATTTAAAGCGACCTTATCAGTTAGAGGGGAGGACGGCTACCGAGGTCGTGCGCCCTTATTATTTAGATGAACAGGGCCAACGCTTACCCGATGATGCTGATGGCGAGTTGATTACGGAAAGTGTGTACGACATTCGCCTAAAACCGGATATTTTATTTCAGCCGCATCCTGCTTTTGCTCGGGATGAGCAGGGGCAGTATCGATACTACCCAATGCAGCCCCAGGACTTAGCTGGGGTGTATGCGATTCCTGACTTTGAGTACAGTGGTACGCGGCCCCTAAGCGCACACGATTATGTGTATGGCTTGAAACGTTTAGCTAGCCCCCGAGTTGTTTCCCCTATTTATGCATTTTTTACCGATTATATTATTGGCTATAAAGAATACGGTGAGCAGTTACGCGCTGCTGCAACGGAGTTGTCGGACGACCAATGGCTTGATTTACGGAATTATGACTTTAATGGGGTCGAGGCCATTGATGATCAGACCTTACGCATCCGTATTAAAGGTAAATACCCACAGTTTTCTTATTGGTTAGCTATGACCTTTACGGCACCTATCCCATGGGAAGCCGATCGTTTTTATCATCAACCCGGTATGACTGCCCATGATTTATCGTTAAATACGTGGCCAGTGGGAACGGGGGCATATATGTTGACCGAGTCCACGCGCAACCGGCGCCATGTGTTATCACGTAATCCTCATTTCAGAGGTGAGCCGTATCCGTGCGAGGGTGAGCCGGGTGATGAGGCCGCTGGCTTGTTAGTTGATTGTGGTCTGCCTACCCCTTTTATTGATCAGGTGGTTTTTAGTCTAGAAAAAGAATCAGTACCATTGTTGGGCAAGTTTTTACAAGGCTATTACGATATTCCTCAGGTTGAGCGTGGGGATTATGGGGTGGCTATGACAGTAGCAGCCGAAGACTCCCCAGATAAAGCGGCTCTATATAAAGAGCGAGGCTTAGATTTACGTACCTTGGCCGAGGCTCAATTGTTTTATTTTGGTTTTAACTGGTTGGACCCCGTGGTGGGGGCTGGTTCTACTCCAGAGCAAGCCGAGAAAAATCGCTATTTGCGTCAGGCGCTTAGTATTGCTTTTGACTGGGAAGAGTTCGTCACGATTTTTCAAAATGACCAAGGCTTAGTCTCGCATGGCCCATTGCCTCCTGGTGTTCGAGGCTATCAAGCGCCGCCCGAGGGGATAAACCAAACGGTGTATCAGTTACAAGATGATTGGACACAGCGTAAAGCCATTGACGAGGCTAAGGCTTTATTGGCTAAAGCGGGTTATCCCGATGGGCGTGATGCGCAAACAGGCGTCCCGTTGATTTTGTATTTCGATTCCTCCGGGGGCATGGGTTCAAGCGCTACTTTGGACTGGATGCGACGACAGCTAGAAAAAATAGGGGTGCAAATGGAGGTGCGTGCTACGGACTACAACCGTTTCCAAGACAAAATGCAGCGTGGCGTGGCACAAATGTTTATGTGGGGTTGGGTCGCCGATTACCCCGATGCTGAAAACTTTTTATTTTTGTTGTATGGGCCACATGCACGGGCTCAAGGGGGTGGTGAAAATGCCAGCAACTACCAAAGTGCTGAATACGATGCTCTGTTTGAAAAAATGCGGTTTTTAGATGATGGACCCGAAAAAGACGAGGTCATCGCCCAAATGATTCAGATTGTGCAGCACGACGCACCGTGGATGTTTGGTTACGTGCCAAACTCCGGAGGGGTTTATCAGCAGTGGGTACACAATGCCAAGCCTTCACAAATGGTGCGCAATGCTATTCAGTATTTGCGGGTGGATCCCCACGTCCGAGTAGAAAAACAAGCGCTGTGGAATCAGCCTGTTTGGTGGCCTTTATGGGCGTTACTGGGGTTAGCTGCGGTGGGCGGTGCGTTGATATGGCGGGTTTTACGCCAACGTGAACAACAAGCCGTACACAAGGAGATGTGATGCTTAGGTATATATTGCGTCGTTTGGGTTATGGTGTGTTGATTTTGTTGGGCGTCAATGTATTGACCTTCGTGCTGTTTTTTACTGTGAATACGCCCGATGATATGGCGCGGTTGGCTATTGGAGGGCAACGCGTCTCTGCCGAGGCCATCGAGCAGTGGAAAGAGCAGCAGGGCTATAACAAGCCGTTGTTTATCAACACCGAACGCGATGGTGCGGCTGCGTTAACCGAGACTATTTTTTACGAACGCTCTGTGCCGTTATTACGTTTGGATTTTGGTTTTTCTGATAGTGGGCACGATATAGGCCATGAAATAGCCAGTCGCATGGGACCCAGTTTGGCTCTGGCTATACCTACTTTTATTTTAGGTTTGGCGGTATCGGTGGCTTTTGCCCTGTTTTTGGTGTTTTTTAAACATACCCGTTTAGATTTTTACGGTGTGGTGTTGTGTGTGGTGCTGCTGTCTATTTCAGGGCTGTTTTATATTATTGCGGGGCAGTGGTTGTTTGCCAAGGTGCTGTCGTGGCTGCCGTATTCTGGTTGGACCTCGGGTTTAGACACAGCACGATTCTTAATTTTGCCTGTATTAATTGGAGTGGTTTCTAGGTTAGGGGGCGAGTCGCGCTTTTACCGTAGTCTTTTTTTAGAAGAAGCCAGCAAGGATTATATTCGGACGGCGCGAGCCAAAGGCTTATCCGAGTACCAAGTGCTGTTTAAGCATTTATTGCGTAATGCATTACTGCCTATTTTAACGGGAACCGTTACGGCTATTCCTTTGTTGTTTATGGGCAGCCTCATTTCAGAGTCTTTTTTTGGTATTCCAGGTTTAGGAAGCTACACCATCGAGGCCATTAATGCACAGGATTTATCCATTGTGCGGGCAATGGTGTTTTTAGGATCCGCGCTGTATATAGTGGGACTGATTTTGGCGGATATTTCCTATACCTTGGTCGATCCACGCGTACGTTTTGAGTAAATTATGCCTAAATTAGAAATCATGTGGACCGATGGTTTTGTCTGGCTGATGGTACTGCTGGCCTTAGTGTATGGATGGCATGTGCTGCGTTCGCCAGCATTACGTCAAGCCTGGCGTAGTGTGTTTTATACACCTTCAGCCGTTGCTTGTGCGGTGATACTCAGTTTTTTTGTGGTGGTAGGGCTGTTGGACTCCATTCATTATCGCCCTCAATTACCCGTTGTAGGGCAGCAAACCGACGTGCGTTATTCACCGTTGGCACGCTCTGTACTTGATGATGTGCTTGATGTGGCGGGCATTACCAAAAAAGAGCGTAGTTATTCAGCCCCTTTATCTACCCGCTTGTTTTTCAAAGAAAGCACGTTGTTCGAAGGACAGGTAAAGCGTGATTTTCCAGCGTTGGAAAATGCAGCCTTACAGGTCTCTACGCCCGAAGAGCACAGGCAGCAGTTAACTCAACTGGGCTTGTGGTCTTTATTTTGGATTGTGTTGGTCAGTCTGGTTCTGTTTGGTGCCTGCCGTGCCATAGGGCAACGGCATCCGCATTTTCCTTGGAAAAGTCTGTGGCTTAGCCTAAGTCTGCTGTTGTCAGCGCTAATAGTCATTTATCTATTTAGCCGCTTTTATTATGTGTTGGGTACGGACCGTTCCGGCAACGATGTGCTATATCAGTGCTTTAAAAGCATACGCACGGCATTAGTGATTGGTACATTGACTACTTTGGCCATGCTGCCTCCGGCTTTGTTTTTTGGCATTGCCGCAGGCTACTTTAAAGGTTGGGTGGATGATGTTATTCAATACATTTACACCACACTCACTTCCATTCCGGGAGTGCTATTAATTGCTGCCTGTGTACTGATGATGCAGGTTTATATCGAGCGGCACGCCGACTGGTTTGATACCATTGCAGCCCGCGCCGATTTACGTTTGTTGGTGTTGTGTTTGATTTTGGGTTTTACCGGTTGGGCGGGTTTATGTCGCTTGTTGCGGGCCGAGGTCTTAAAGTTGCGTGAACTGGAATACGTACAAGCTGCGCGTGCTTTTGGTGTCGGATCATGGGGCATTATGACGCGTCACCTTTTGCCTAACGTCATGCACTTAGTGTTGATTACGATGGTCTTAGAGTTTTCTGGTCTGGTGTTGTACGAGGCCGTGTTGTCCTATTTGGGCATAGGGGTGGATCCAAGCATGTCTTCTTTTGGCACCATGATTGATGCAGCACGCTTAGAAATGTCACGAGATCCGATGATTTGGTGGAATTTGGTTGGGGCTTTTTTCTTTTTGCTTACCTTAGTATTGGCCGCTAATATTTTTGCTGATGCCGTACAGCGGGCCTTTGATCCCCGGGTGCGACGCCTAGAGGGGCAGGGGGTGCGTCATGCTTAAGGTCAGTGGATTATCTATTCGTATTGCTGGCACGCAGCAATACGCCGTAAACGATCTCAGTTTCGAGGTTCCTGCGGGACAAACCTTTGCGTTGGTCGGGGAGTCTGGTAGTGGCAAAAGTATGACAGCACTGGCTATGATGCGTTTGCTGCCCGATGCGGCGGTGGTACATGCTGGGCAGGTTGCTATGGCTGGTACGGATTTATTTGCTCTCAGCGAGGCACAAATGCGCCGGGTACGTGGCGGCAAAATCGCCATGATTTTTCAAGAGCCTGCCACGTGTTTGAATCCCGTATTACGTATAGGCGATCAACTGTTAGAAAGCATGCGTTTGCACACGCCTTACAAAGGAGCTGAGCTAAAACAGCGAGCCTTGCAGTGGCTAGAAAAAGTCGGTATTCCTCAGCCTGAATTGCGTTTTAACGATTATCCGTTTCAGTTTTCTGGTGGGCAACGTCAGCGCATTATGATTGCGATGGCGCTAGCCGCCGAGCCTGATGTGTTAATTGCAGACGAGCCCACTACCGCTTTAGACGTGACGGTACAAGCGCAAATACTGCAGCTACTACAGTCTATCCAGCAAGAGCTTGGTTTAACGGTATTGTTAATTACGCATGATTTGGCGGTGGTGCAGCAGATGGCGGATCAAGTGGCGTTATTACGTCATGGCCGTTTAGTTATGCAAAGCGATGCCGAAACGTTTTTTAAGCGCCCCGATCATGAGTATGCGCGTCAGTTATTAAAGGCCATCCCTAGTTTTGCACACCGAGAGCAGAAATACGGGGCGCCTACGGACTTAACGCCATCTGTCCCGCCTGTTTTATCGGTGCAAGACTTATCGATTAGTTATAAACAGAAACGGCATTTCTTTAAGGCCGCAGATGCCATCCCAGTCGTCAGTGGACTTAGCTTTGATTTACATGCAGGGGAAACCGTGGCGCTATTGGGAGCGTCGGGCTGTGGCAAAAGCACCGTAGCTAAAACGCTATTACGTTTGCTAGATGAGCAAGTGGTGGTAAGTGGACAGGCGCAGCTAGTAGGGCAAGACGTTTTACGTAGTCGAGGTGCGCAGTTGGCGCAGCAGCGTAAAGTCATTCAAATTGTTTTTCAGGATCCCTTTGCTTCGCTAAACCCCCGTATGATGGTAGGAGATATCTTGGCCGAGGGGCTGAAAAGCCTGCAGCCGCACTGGTCTGCTGACCAGCGTTTACAACGGATCAAGCAGCTCTTAGAGTTAACGGCTATGCCTGCAGACAGCTTGTATCGTTATGCACACGAGTTTTCTGGAGGGCAGCGTCAGCGTATTGCAATTGCGCGGGCGTTGGCAGTAGAGCCTCAGGTACTCATTTGCGATGAGCCGACTTCAGCACTGGATGTTTCCGTACAAGCGCAAATTTTAGATTTGTTGATTCAATTGCAACAGGACACGGGACTGGCTTATTTATTCATTACACACAACTTTAGTGTGGTGGAGTACATTGCCGATCGTGTGGCGGTTATGGATGCCGGTAAAATAGTGGAAATGGGATCGGCACAACAAGTGCTATTACAGCCACAACAACATGCTACGCAGCAGTTGTTAGCTTCTGTGCCTCGCTTATCCCTAGAGGCAACGATTACGTAAATACATAATATGGCATTAAAAGTTTTTGATTTAGTCTGCGAGCACGGACATATTTTTGAGGGTTGGTTTCGTTCACACGAGGATTACGACTCTCAGCAGCAAGCCGGTTGGTTGTCGTGCCCGGTATGTGACAGTGTGGATGTGACAAAAAAACTATCCGCTCCCCGGTTAAATTTGCGTCATGGTCTAGGCAGTAGCCAGTCTGAGTCCAATACTCAGTCCGCGGCAAGTGAACCGCTTCCGTCGTTGGAAACCATGCAGGCCGAATTCCTACAGCAAATTAAGCAAGCGATTAAAAATACTGATGATGTGGGGGCTGAGTTTGCCCAAGAGGCCCGCAAAATCCACGAAGGCAGTGCACCAGAGCGGGCTATACGTGGCTCGGCAACCTACGAGGAATACGAATCATTACGTGATGAAGGTATTCAAGTGCTGGCGATACCGGACTATTTGGACGAAGATAAAATGAATTAAAAAAACGCCCTTTATGTAGATAAAGGGCGTTTTGAGCGGCATCGCTAAACTTAGTTAGCGCGGCTGCGGTACTCGTTAGTGCGAGTGTCGATTTCGATGTTGTCATCAATTTCGCAAAACATAGGTACTGGAATAGTAAAACCAGTCGCTAAGCGAGCAGGCTTCATGACTTTACCAGACGTATCTCCACGAACAGCTGGCTCAGTGTATTCAATTTTACGCACGATAACTGTTGGCAACTCAACAGAAATAGCACGGCCTTCGTAGAATACGACCTCGGCAGTCATGCCTTCTTCGAGGTAATTGAGCGCGTCGCCCATATTGTCCGCTTCGATTTCGTATTGGTTGTATTCTTCGTCCATGAATACATACATGGGGTCTGCAAAATAAGAGTAGGAACACTCTTTTTTCTCTAGCAGAACGATTTCAAACTTTTCGTCTGCTTTGTGAACCCCTTCGCTGGCGCTACCAGATAGCAGGTTTTTAAATTTAAGTTTTACAACAGCGCTGTTACGGCCTGATTTGTTGTATTCAGCGCGCTGTACGACTAAAGGTTCACTGCCGATCATTACCACGTTACCAACGCGTAAATCCTGTGCGGTTTTCATAGATACAAAAACTCCGATGAAAGATAACTCCGCACGCAATAGGCACAATGCTGACAAACAAAAAATACTGACTATTTTTTGTTTTTGCTAAAGCGGAGAGTAAAAAAGTTATTTTACCGTTTTCTGAGCTGTTTGCGAACAAAAAGCGAGTAATTGTGTGGTTAGGTCAGATTGTTGTGCTAGTAGCTGGGCATAGTGCTGGCTTTGTTGTTGCCACTGCGATAACTGCAACAACGTTTGTTTTAAGGTTTCTGAGCTAACCAAACCCGTATTCCAGTCCCAAATCAGTTGCTGCAAGGAAGCGTCAAAAGAGGTGGTCTGCAGCCAAGCTTGCAGTTTGTCTAAATGAGCGTCCTCATCCTGAATATACGGTTGCCAAATAAAGGGTTTTTGCGCCCAAATTGCACGCACAAAAGAGTCTTCGCCTCGCACCAAGTTGAGGTCAGCATAATCCAACAAGGCGTCAAAGTCGGCTTGAGCCACAAAGGGCAGGCGATGGATAGTTAGGGTCTGGGTTTGGGCCAATGACGGAGCTGGAGCCGTAGCGGCTAATAAAACGGTCCAACTCGAATCGTCCTGTACTAGGCTTTGGTATAAGCGGTCTAAAGGGGCTTGTGGATAGGGAAAAACAAAGGCGACTTTAGCGGTGCTAGGGGGCTGTTCTAAGCCTAAGCGCTGCCAAAACGCTGAGTTTATTGAGGTCGATTGGCTGTTGCATGGACGCAATAGCCCCCCCGTTTTTGGGGTAAAACCGGGAAAGAAAAAGTACTTGGTGACGCCATTGGCTTGGGGGGAGGGCAGCGTATGGGTACTTTCCACCCAGTCTTCGGCGCTTAGGTACTCGAGATTGATCCACAATTGTGTGCTGTTAGGCATGATTGCCTGATAAGCACTAGGTAGCTCACAACCAAAGGCTTCGATGACCACGTTAGCAGGGATACTAGAGCTAGCACTTGCCCACGTACCGATTTCTGTTTGTTGGATTTTCTGCGTGGTTGTGCTGGGGTTTATCAATGGCTCTATACGTTGAAAAGCCTGTAAGTCGTCGACAAAGAGCCGCAGCTGGCAATGGTGTTGTAGCTGCTGCGCGAGTCGCCAGCACACGCCTATATCACCGTAGTTATCGACGACCTGACAAAATAAATCAATCCGCATAACCAGAATTAATGCAGTGGCTCGGGGGAAAAGTCAAGTTCCTCGGGCAAGTACGGATGCTCGAGTTCGCCTTGAGCCGTGGGGAAGGCGGGAGCGCTACAGTCATCGCAAAACTCAGGATCATACAAGCCAGATAAAAACAAAATGGACTCAATGCCCAGATCGGTCAGAATGGTTTGAATAAGCAGTGCGCTGTCCTCGAAATGAGGGCTGGAGCGATCGATTTCCTCTTTGCTAAAAATAGGCCACACGCAGCCATATAAAATGTCGTCACTATTTTCTACGGTCAGACCAATGCGGAACTCTTCGGTGTCTTTTTGACCGCAACTTGCTACGACGGCCGAAATATCGGACAGGTCGGAATGAGTGACCGTACTAAGCCAATGCACCGCCGCTTTAATGGCCAAAGGACGCATCAGTTTGTCGCTAAGTCTGGTGTTATGGTAGTAGCCGTCCGGGGGTAAGAACTCGGTTTGGCAGCCTGCAAACATATGGCTAAGTAGTTGAGTGCATTCGGCTTGCCAACGGCTTTGACTTTGTTGGCGAGCTAGTAACGGATTGGGGCTTTGTTGCCAACCAAAGGCAGCAGATTGCGCGGGAGTGGCAATAGCACACACAATAAATTTTGTATCCGCAAGCAAGCTGATACCGTCTTCTTGGTGTTCAAGTTCGATGGTGGTGGCTTGAGCTTTGAGGGCTAAGTGACCAAGCTGAGCGGTAAACTCGTGCGCTAGTGCAAAGCTTTTGGGCAGTTGATCAAAGCTAAGCAGTTGACCTAATACGGCAACCTTGGCATCAGAGCTAGCATAGCCTTTAAATAGAGTCAGTAGTTTTTCGTGTAGATCATGACTCAATAAACCATCGGGTAATTGATAGCGTGTCCAGGCGGCAATAGGAGCCGTCACTAATAAGACATCGTATTGTTTGCCTTGGTGCGAGATGGTGGTGGATTCAGCCAAGCCCTCGATGAGGGTAATGAGTATATCGTAAAGCTCATATTGACTAGAGCTAGCGAGATAATCGAGGAGCTGCTCAAGCAAGGTGCTGTCGGGGTCCACTAAAAGGGCTTGAACCGACTCGCCGAGTTGGGCCTCCCAAAACTGGTCTTCGAGGCGTGAACCTGAATGATTGAGAGCTTCGATCAGAGCTAAGAGATCGTGTGCTTTATGATGCAGTACGGTATTAGAGATGGTCGAGTCAACCATGAACGTTCCTAACAAACGGCAAAACGTACAGTGTACCTGTCCTATAACAGAATAGCGATAAAAAACCCCTTGGGGCGTAGGCTCCAAGGGGTTTGACCTATAGCACGAATAGATTATTCGATGGTATCGGCGATTTCTTTGAATTCTTCGATTTGATCGAAGTTCATGTAGCGGTAAATATCAGCGCTATCGGCTTCTAAAATACCCATGTCAGCGAGGTATTCTTCGCGTGTAGGAATACGACCTAGACGAGAACAAATAGCAGCTAGTTCAGCAGAACCCAAGAACACGTTGGTATTTTTACCGAGACGGTTCGGGAAGTTACGGGTGCTGGTGGACATAACGGTAGCGCCTTCGCGTACTTGTGCTTGGTTACCCATACACAAGGAGCAACCTGGCATTTCCATACGAGCACCGGCTACACCTAGAACGCCGTAGTGGCCTTCTTCGGTGAGTTGAGCCTGATCCATTTTGGTAGGAGGTGCAACCCATAGGCGTGTTGGAATATCACGTTTGCCTTCGAGTAGCTTGGAGGCGGCACGGAAGTGACCAATGTTGGTCATGCAGCTACCAATAAACACTTCGTCGATGGGTGTGCCAGCTACGTCAGACAAGGTTTTCACATCGTCAGGATCGTTCGGGCAAGCCACGATAGGTTCGTGGATATCAGCTAGGTCGATAACGGCTGCGTATTCGGCATCTGCATCGGGCTCGAGCAACTGTGGGTTGGCTAGCCATTCTTCCATGGCTTTGATACGACGCATAATGGTGCGTTCGTCTTCGTAGCCGTTGGCAATCATCCACTTCAATAGCGTAATGTTGCTGTTGAGGTATTCGATGATGGGGTCTTTGTCGAGACGCACAGTACATGCTGCAGCAGAGCGCTCGGCGGACGCATCGGAAAGTTCGAAAGCTTGTTCAATCTTCAGATTGGGTAGACCTTCGATTTCTAGGATACGGCCAGAGAAAATGTTGACCTTGCCGGATTTCTCTACGGTGAGCAGACCTTGTTTGATCGCGTACAAAGGAATGGCATTCACTAGGTCACGCAAGGTGACGCCAGGTTGCATTTCGCCTTTGAAGCGTACCAATACGGACTCAGGCATATCTAATGGCATCACACCGGTAGCGGCCGCAAAAGCCACTAGACCAGAACCAGCGGGGAAGCTGATACCGATAGGGAAGCGGGTGTGAGAGTCACCACCTGTACCCACAGTGTCAGGCAACAACATACGGTTGAGCCATGAGTGAATAATACCATCGCCTGGACGCAGAGAAACACCGCCACGTGTGCTGATGAAATCAGGAAGCTCGTGGTGAGTTTTGACGTCGATAGGCTTAGGATAGGCCGCGGTATGACAGAAAGACTGCATAACGAGGTCGGCAGAGAAGCCCAAGCAGGCTAGATCTTTGAGTTCGTCGCGAGTCATTGGGCCGGTGGTGTCTTGGCTACCAACGGTCGTCATGCGAGGTTCGCAGTAGGTACCTGGACGAACGCCTTTGCCTTCGGGTAGACCACAAGCACGACCCACCATTTTCTGAGCTAGGCTAAAGCCTTTGCCAGAGTCTTGAGGTACGGCAGGTAAGCGGAAGAGGTCAGTAGTAGGTAGGCCTAGGGCTTCGCGTGCACGGGTGGTTAGACCACGACCGATAATCAGTGGGATACGACCGCCAGCACGAACTTCGTCAAACAAGACGTCGGATTTCACTTTGAACTCGGCAATGATTTCGCCGTTTTTCAAGGCTTTGCCTTCGTAAGGGCGTAGTTCGATCACATCGCCCATTTCCATTTGAGAGACGTCTAGCTCGATAGGCAAGGCGCCCGCATCTTCCATGGTGTTGTAGAAGATAGGAGCGATCTTGCTGCCCAAACAGATACCGCCAAAGCGTTTGTTGGGAACGTAAGGAATGTCATCGCCAGTAAACCACAACACGGAGTTAGTGGCAGATTTGCGAGAGGAACCGGTACCCACGACATCACCCACATAAGCCACAATGTGACCTTGTTCTTTGAGTTGATTGATGAGTTTTACGGGGCCCACTTTACCGGACTCGTCGGGCTCAATACCTGGACGTGGGTTTTTGAGCATTGCCAAGGCGTGTAGCGGGATATCTGGACGGCTCCAGGCATCGGGTGCTGGGGACAAGTCATCGGTGTTAGTTTCACCGGTAACTTTGAACACGGTAAGGGTTAGGCTTTCTGGAACGGCAGGGCGAGAGGTGAACCACTCGGCATCAGCCCAGCTTTGTAGTACTTCTTTGGCGTATATGTTGCCTAGATCCGCTTTTTCTTTAACGTCGTAGAAAGCGTCGAACATCAACAAGGTGTGTTTTAAGCCATTAGCAGCAAGATGAGCAAGCTCGCTATCGTCGAGTAGCTGAACTAGCGGAGCAATGTTGTAACCGCCCAGCATGGTACCGAGCAATTCGGTAGCGCGCTTTTTATCGAACAACGAGTTGGTTTCTGTACCCAAGGCCACGGCTGCAAGGTAAGACGCTTTGACTTTGGCGGCATCATCTACACCCGCGGGAACGCGGTAGGTGATGAGGTCAAGCAAAAAGGCTTCTTCGCCTGCAGGCGGGTTTTTGATGAGTTCGATTAGATCGGCGGTTTGTTGCGCAGAAAGAGGTAGCGCAGGGATGCCTAACGCAGCGCGTTCGGCAACGTGTTGGCGATAAGTTTCCAGCATGTTGCGGCCTATTGAGGTTAGTGAGTTGAATCTGAGCTATAGAAGCTTCGGGCTTAAATCTATTGTAAGAGTAACTGGAGTGCTAAGCAATGGTCTTATATAAGACATAAGACTTAGCTGGCTAACAGGTCTTGATATTCGGGGTGTCGCTGTAAATACGTTGCGGTATAACTACAAATGGGTCGAACTGTCCATTGGTTGTTACGGGCGCACAGTAAGGCGGCCTGAGTTAGGGCCGCTGCAATTCCTTGGCCTTCTAGGGCTTTGGGCACATAGGTGTGCGTAATAGCCATGACCTCGTTCGTTAACTGGTAGTCTATGTGACAGACCCACTGGTTTTGTATGTATTCAAAACGAGATTGCTCTACATTGTGATGTATAGCTAAAGACATAAGTAATCCCCGTTAAAAAAAAGCGACCGAAGTCGCTTTTGATGAGACTAGCGTGCGTGAATAGGGATAAATTCCCGAGGCTCTGGGCCCACGTAGTTAGCGGTGGGCCGAATGATTTTACCATCTTGGCGTTGTTCGATGATGTGCGCTGCCCATCCTGCGGTACGGGCCATGACAAATAAAGGAGTAAACATCGAGGTGGGAATGCCCATGCGATGGTAGGCGACCGCGGCATACCAGTCTAGGTTCGGGAACATGTTTTTTTCTTGCCAAAGCAATTGCTCGATGCTTTCAGCTACTTGAAACAGAGTGTGGTGTTGGGCTTGCTCGGATAAATGTCGTGCTGTTTCTTTGATGATGGCATTGCGTGGATCGGATACGGTGTACACCGGATGACCAAAACCAATGATGACGTCTTTGTTTTGTAGACGGGTGCGTATGTCGGCGGTCGCCTCGTCAGCGGCATCGTAGCGTTGTTGAATTTCCAGAGCGACCTCGTTGGCACCGCCGTGTTTGGGGCCACGCAATGCACCAATGGCTCCGCTGATGGCAGAGTAAATATCTGAACCCGTACCCGTAATAACGCGACTGGTAAAGGTAGAGGCATTGAATTCGTGCTCGGCATAGAGATTCATGGAGACATTCAACGCCTGTGTCCATTCGTGGATAGGTTTTTTTTGATGCAGCAGGTGCAAAAAGTGTTCGGCAATGCTGTCGTCATCGGTTTGCACATCGATGATCTCGCCATGGTGGCTGTAGTGATACCAATATAAAAGAGCAGATCCTAGCGAGGCAATTAGTCTATCGGCAATATCACGGGCACCGGCTAAGGGCTGAGATTCTTTTTCGGGCAGTACGCACCCTAATACTGATACGGTGGTTCGTAGTACATCCATGGGGTGGCTAGCCGCAGGCAGGCACTCTAGAACTCGAATGAGGTCATTGGGCAGCGCACGTAACTGGCTGAGTTTTTGTTTGTAGTGGCTAAGTTCGTTAGCATTAGGTAGTTTGCCATAGATTAATAAGTAGGCAATTTCCTCGAAGTCGCACACAGGGGCTAGATCTAAAATATCGTAGCCTCGGTAATACAGAGCATTGCCACTGGCGCCTACGGCACTCAGGGCGGTATTGCCAGCCACAATGCCAGACAAGGCAACGGATTTTTTAGGGCGAGGGGTGGGCTCGGTCATTGTCATAGTCTCCTCCAGTAATGCTTAGGCAGTCGTTGTTGTAATGGGAGAAAAAAAAGCCCGATAGAATCGGGCTTTTTAAATTAAGGCAAGAGGTCTTTCACACCTTCGCGCTCTTCGAGGAGCTCGTTTAAGGTGTAGTCCATACGCTCGCGCGAGAAGTCATCAATGTCTAGACCCTCGACTAGCTTGTATTCGCCATTTTCTGTGGTGACAGGGAAACCGTAGATAATGCCTTCGGGGATGCCATAAGAGCCATCAGAAGGAATGCCCATGGTGACCCATTTGCCATTAGAGCCCAATACCCAGTCATGGATGTGGTCAATGGCCGCATTAGCAGCAGAGGCAGCAGAAGAAAGACCGCGGGCTTCGATAATGGCTGCGCCACGTTTGCCTACGGTAGGAATAAAGGTGTCTCGGTTCCACGCTTCGTCATTGATTTTTTCTTTTAGGCTAGAGCCATTGACGGTAGCAAAACGGGTGTCGGGGTACATGGTAGGGGAGTGGTTGCCCCAAACGATGAGGTTTTCAATATCAGCTACGGCTACATCGGCTTTGTCCGCTAGTTGAGACAAGGCACGGTTGTGGTCCAAACGCAGCATAGCAGTGAAGTTTTTGGCCGGTAGATCGGGGGCGGACTTCATGGCAATATAGGCATTGGTGTTGGCAGGGTTGCCTACGACCAAGACTTTGACATCGCGACTGGCTACATCATTTAGGGCTTTACCTTGTTCGGTAAAGATTTTAGCGTTGACGGAGAGCAGATCTTTGCGCTCCATACCTGGGCCACGGGGGCGAGCACCGACTAAAATAGCAATGTCTGCGTCTTTGAATGCATCGCGTGGATCGCTATGAGCGGTCATGCTTTGCACCAGAGGGAAAGCACAATCATCCAGCTCCATCATGACGCCTTTGAGCGCTTGTTGCGCTTTATCATCAGGGATCTCTAGGAGTTGTAAGATAACAGGCTGGTCTTTTCCTAGCATTTCGCCTGAAGCGATACGAAATAATAAGGCGTAACCAATCTGACCGGCTGCGCCAGTAACGGCGACACGCATTGCGGGTTTGCTCATAAGACTTAACTCCAAATTGTTGGAAAAAAAGATACAGCTTTCGCTAGAGTTTAATGCTTTTTACGGGTGATACCAACCTAGTTAATACGCTAAGTCTCTTATATCTTATATAAGACACAAGAGTGTTAGACATAAAAGTGATTGCATGCCAAAATATGGCTTAATTCTTTTTTCGTAACCAGATAATTGTCTGCGTAGACATGAATTTGGTATTACATGCATTATGTCTGAATCTAACTCAGTCTCAACCACACCTGCCGAGCGCAGTACCGCTTATAGTCCGTTGTACCAACAGATTAAAGTCTTACTGTTAAAAAGCTTGGACCAAGGCGAATGGAAGCCAGGCGAGGCCATTCCTAGCGAGCTCGAGCTCGCTGCTCGTTTCCAGGTCAGTCAAGGTACAGTGCGCAAGGCCATCGATGAGCTTGCGGCCGACAACCTGCTGATTCGACGCCAAGGCAAAGGCACCTTTGTTTCTACTCACAACGAGGCCAAGGTACGTTATCGCTTTTTGCGTTTGACGCCTGACGATGGCCACCAGCCTACTACACGCAGCGAGATCATTGGATTCAATCGTCTCAAAGCCCCCGCGCCCATTGCTAGTTTATTAGCCTTGCGTACGGTGGATACCGTCATTAATATTCAGCGTTTATTGTCGTTTGACGACAAACCCACCATTTTTGACAACATTTGGTTGCCTGCCAATGTATTTAAAGGTTTAACCTCAGAGGCGGTCACTAAAAACCGCGAACCGCTTTATGCGTGGCTTGAGGGTGAGTTTGGGGTCAGTATGTTACGTGCCGATGAGAGTATTCGTGCCGTTGCCGCTGATGTCGAGTCTGCTACTCGTTTGCAAATTGCTCAGGGAACCCCTTTATTGCAAGTTGAGCGTGTGGCATACACTTATGGTGAGCGTCCTATGGAGGTTCGTCAGGGGCTCTATATCACCGATCACTTTCACTATAGAAATAGTCTAAATTAAAATTACTGGACAGATTGCCTGCGTAAATCACTTAAATAGTGGAAAATAGAGCAGGTCTATTTCATTGGTATTTATTAAGATTTATTTTTAACTTCGAGGCCTTCATGTCTGATACCGCCCAAAAGCAGCGCCCGCAGTATCGCAATGTCAGCGTGCCGCAGATATTGTCATACCGCTTGCCACTGGCTGCCAAAACGTCGATTTTGCATCGAATCAGTGGTGCTTTGTTATTTCTCGCTCTGCCTATACTTATTTTGCCTTTATTGGCAATGAGTCTAAGCTCCCCTGCAGGTTTTGCCGCCCTCAGCAATGTATTTAGCGTGGTGCCGGTCAAAATTGTAATGCTGATTCTAGTTTGGGGCTATTTGCACCATTTCTGTGCAGGCATTCGTTTCCTAGCCCTAGACTTAGGCAAGGGAAATGATAAATACAGTGCACACAAAAGCGCTGCATCCGTGTTGATTGTTAGCTTAACGCTAACCTTCATCTTCGCGCTCAAATTGTTCGGAGTATTCTAATGGCCCAAGAACGCATTGGTAACAAACGTTTAGTCGTCGGTGCGCATTACGGCACGATGGACTTTATTGCACAACGCCTGACCGCCGTCATTATGGTGATCTACACCTTGGTGTTTTTGCTTGGCATGCTTTTTACCTCCGAGCTAAATTACGAAGGTTGGCGCAATCTGTTTGCTTTTAAAGCCTTCGGTGCTTTACCGCTAGGGCAGTTGCTTGCCACTTTGTTTTTTATCTCCTTAGCATGGCATGCTTGGATCGGCGTGCGTGATATCTGGATGGATTACGTAAAACCAACTGGTCTACGTCTAGGCTTGCAAACCTTGACGCTATTGTGGCTAGCTGGCTGTATTATTTATTTTGCACAAATTATCTGGAGCCTGTAACCGTGGCTGCTATTAAAACTTCTTTACCACGCCGCCAGTTTGATGTGGTGGTAGTTGGAGCCGGCGGTGCCGGAATGCGTTGTTCCCTTCAGCTAGCCGAAGCCGGCTTGTCTGTAGCGGTACTTTCCAAAGTGTTCCCTACACGTTCCCATACGGTAGCTGCCCAAGGGGGTGTGAGTGCATCGTTGGGTAACATGAGCGAGGACCATTGGTATTGGCACATGTACGATACCGTCAAGGGTTCTGACTGGCTGGGTGACCAAGACGCCATCGAGTTTATGTGTCGTGAAGCACCGAATGCGGTGTACGAACTCGAGCACTTTGGTATGCCTTTTGACCGTAATGCGGACGGTACTATCTACCAACGTCCATTCGGTGGTCATACTGCTAACAATGGTGAAAAACCGGTACAGCGTGCCTGTGCTGTCGCTGACCGTACCGGTCACGCAATGCTGCACACCTTGTACCAGCGTAACGTCGCGGCTCGTACCAACTTCTTCGTCGAGTGGATGGCACTAGACTTACTGCGCAACGAAGCCGGTGATGTCTTGGGTGTAACGGCTTTGGAAATGGAAACCGGCCAAATCTACATCCTCGAAGGCAAGCGCACGGTATTAGCTACCGGTGGTGCAGGTCGTATTTGGGAAGCATCAACCAACGCCTTTATTAATACTGGCGATGGTTTGGGTATGGCAGCACGTTCAGGTATCCCTCTCCAAGACATGGAGTTCTGGCAGTTCCACCCAACGGGTGTGGCCGGAGCCGGTGTGTTGATTACTGAAGGGGTGCGTGGTGAGGGTGGTATCCTCTTGAACAAAGACGGCGAGCGCTTCATGGAGCGTTACGCACCTAACCTTAAAGACTTGGCTCCTCGTGACTTTGTGTCTCGTTCTATGGACCAAGAAATTAAAGAAGGGCGTGGTTGTGGTCCTGATGGCAACTATGTGGTTTTGAAATTGGATCACCTAGGCGCAGACACGATTTTGAAACGTTTGCCTTCTATTCGCGACATTGCGATTAAGTTTGCTAACGTTGACCCCATTAAAGATCCAATCCCTGTTGTTCCGACTATTCACTACCAGATGGGTGGTATCCCCACCAACTTCTACGGTCAGGTCATGACCTTAGACGCAAACGGTAACAACAAGCTAGTCAACAACCTATACGCGATTGGTGAGTGTGCAGCAACAAACGTACACGGTGCAAACCGTCTAGGTACTAACTCTTTGCTTGACTTGATTGTGTTTGGTCGTGCGGCCGGTAACCACATCGTGGATTCTCAGCCTAAAAACACACACAGCCATCAAGACACTCCTGATTGGACTATCGAACAGTCCATGGATCGCGTTAATGCCCTCGAGTCTCGTACTTCTGGTCAGCGTTCTCAAGAAGTCGCCGAGAAAATTCGTCAAACGATGCAAGCTCACTGCGGTGTGTTCCGCACGATGGACTTGCTCAAAAAAGGCGAAGAGCTTATTGCAAGCATTGCTCCCGAGGTTGACGAGATCTACTTCCAGGATAAATCCAAAGTATTTAACACTGCTCGCGTTGAAGCCCTAGAGGTTGCGAACATGATCGAAGTGGCGCGTGCTACCACCAAGTCAGCAGCAAACCGTACTGAAAGTCGTGGTGCGCATGCACTTAACGATTACCCAGAGCGTAATGATGACGAATGGTTGAAACACTCTGTTTGGTTCTCTGAGGGCAGCACACTACGCTACAAGCCCGTGCAGATGAAACCGCTTTCTGCTGAGTCTATCGCTCCCCAGCCACGCACTTTCTAAGCAGGTAATACGATGAGCAAACGAGTACTTAAATTTGAAATTTATCGCTACGACCCCGACAAGGACGAACGTCCTTACATGCAAAAGCTAGAGGTCGAGCTAGAGCCTACCGATAAAATGCTATTAGACGCTTTGGTTCGCATCAAAAATGATGTGGACGATAGCTTGTCTTTGCGCCGTTCTTGCCGCGAAGGGGTTTGCGGTTCTGACGCCATGAATATCAATGGTAAAAACGGTTTGGCCTGTACCACTAACCTAAACGACTTGAAACAACCCATTGTGTTGCGTCCTTTACCTGGACTGCCTGTGGTGCGTGATTTGATCGTCGATATGACCCACTTCTTCGATCAGTATCATTCAGTGAAGCCGTATCTTATCAACGATACGCCACCTCCTGAAAAAGAGCGTTTACAAACACCCGAAGCACGTGAAGAGCTCGATGGTTTATACGAGTGTATTTTGTGTGCGTGTTGTTCTACCTCATGTCCTTCCTTCTGGTGGAATCCCGATAAGTTCGTTGGCCCAGCCGGTCTGCTTCAAGCCTATCGCTTTATTGCAGATTCACGCGACGAGGCCACGGCCGAGCGTTTAGACAACCTCGAAGATCCTTATCGTCTATTCCGCTGTCACACCATCATGAACTGTACCGATGTATGTCCTAAAGGCCTCAATCCTTCGCAGGCTATCGGCAAGATCAAAGAGATGTTGGTACGTCGAACTGTATAAGGGTAGGAAATGAGAGCGTTAACTCAGTTAGAACGAGCGCGTTTACGTTGGCGTGCTCGCCGCGGCTTACTAGAAAATGACTTAATTGTTACGCGGTTTTTGGATAAGTATGAGGCGGAACTAACTGATGTTGACGTTACCGCCTTGGATCGCTTGTTTTTAATGGGCGATTACGAACTTTTGGATGTGTTGTTAGCCCGTTCTGAACCTCAGGACGAGTACGACAGCCCGGATATTCATCGATTGGTCGCAATCATGCGATCGCTGTGATTTTTAAGGAAAAGCAAAATGGAACTGTCAGATAAAAAAGCGACGCTGTCGTTTTCAGACGCTACCCCTGCAATAGAACTTCCTGTCTATAAAGGAACGATCGGACCCGATGTCATTGACATTCGCAAGCTCTATGGTCAAACCGGTATGTTTACCTACGATCCGGGCTTTATGGCTACCGCTTCCACTGAGTCAGCGATTACCTATATTGATGGTGATGAAGGGCAGCTGTTGTACCGTGGCTACCCTATCGAGCAGCTAGCAAAAAATTGTGACTTCCTCGAAGTCAGCTACTTGCTACTGAATGGCGCATTGCCTAGCCCAGAGGAAAAGCAATCCTTTGAAAGCACCGTAATGCAGCACACCATGGTGAAGCAGCAAATGCATAACTTTATGCGTGGCTTCCGTGCTGATGCTCACCCTATGGCGATTTTAACCGGTATGGTTGGCGCGATGTCTGCGTTCTACCATGACTCTACCGATATTACTGATCCCGAGCACCGTCGTATTTCTGCAATTCGTTTGATTGCTAAAATGCCAACACTCGTGGCATTGGCGTACAAATTTGGTATTGATCAGCCATTTATGTACCCCAAAAACGACTTGTCTTACACCGGTAATTTCTTGCGCATGATGTTCGGTACACCTTGCGAAGACTACAAAGTGATTGATGTAGTCGAGCGTGCGCTAGACCGTATCTTCATCTTGCATGCGGATCACGAGCAAAACGCCTCTACCTCTACTGTACGTTTGTGTGGTTCCTCTGGTACGAACCCATACGCAGCTATTTCTGCTGGTATTGCATGTTTGTGGGGACCTGCGCACGGTGGTGCTAACGAAGCTTGCTTGAACATGCTTGAGCAAATTCAAGCTGATGGTGGTATGGCAACTGTTGGCCAGTTCATGGAAAAGGTCAAAGACAAATCCTCTGGCGTGCGTCTAATGGGTTTTGGTCACCGTGTGTACAAAAACTACGACCCACGTGCCAAACTTATGCAAGAAACATGTAAAGAAGTGCTCGAGGCCCTAGGTCTAGAGAACGATCCATTATTCAAGTTGGCAATGGAACTAGAGCGTATTGCTCTCGAAGACGATTACTTCGTACAACGTAAACTGTACCCTAACGTAGACTTCTACTCTGGTATTGTTCAGCGTGCGATTGGTATTCCTACCGAGCTATTCACAGGTATTTTTGCTTTGGCGCGTACCGTAGGTTGGATTGCACAGTGGGACGAAATGATTTCCGATCCAGGTTACAAAATCGGTCGTCCTCGTCAGTTGTACACAGGTAGTGCTGTACGCAATATGTAATTCATATTGCACTAAAAAAACGCTCCTTATGGGAGCGTTTTTTTATGTCTGCATTAGCTTGACGGGTTAAGCAAGCTCAGTGGCTTCGAGTGCAGCAATCGCTGTCATATTGATAATGCGACGAGTAGTGGTACTAGTGGTCAAAATATGAACAGGACGTGCCGCACCAAGTAGGATTGGACCCATAGCGACGCCATTGCTACCTGCCATCTTTAAGACGTTGTACGTGATATTACCGGCATCAAGGTTGGGGGTAATAAGCAGATTGGCCGCAGCGGTCAATGTAGAGTCGGGGTGAGCTTTGAAGCGGATGCGATTAGATAGGGCGGCATCAGCGTGCATTTCACCGTCAATTTCTAGGTCGGGGTCACGGGCCAAGATTAGCTTGCGAGCCTCGGCCATTTTGCGGGACGACTCGGTAGAGCGGCTGCCAAAATTAGAGTGGGATAGCAATGCGATACGGGGTACTAGACCAAATTGACGTACTTTTTCTGCTGCCATTAAGGTGATGTCAGCAATTTCTTCGGCGCTAGGGTTTTCGTTCACGTGGGTATCACACACAAAAATATTTTGTGTGGGCAGCATCAAGGCATTCATCGCCGCAAAGACGGAGGTGTCTTCTTTGTGGCCGATGATGTCTTTAATGTGATCCAGTTGCTTGTCAAAGCGAGTGGTTACACCACAAATCATGGCGTCAGCATCGCCGCGATGGATCAACATAGCACCAATGAGGGTGTTATGTTTGCGTACCATGGCTTTGGCGATATCAGGGGTAATGCCTTCGCGGCTTTTTAGTTTGTAGTAGGCTTGCCATGTGTCGTTAAAACGGTAGTCGTCTTCGGGATCAACGATCTCAAAGTTCACACCAGCCTCTAGGCGTAAACCGTAGCGCTTGATGCGCATTTCAATGACAGAAGGGCGGCCGACCAAAATGGGAAGAGCCAGTTTTTCGTCAACGACTGTTTGAGCAGCACGTAAAACGCGTTCGTCTTCGCCGTCGGCGTAAATAACACGTTTGAGCTCAGTGAGCTCTTTGGCTTGCTTGAACAAGGGGCGCATCAAAGCACCAGAGCGGTAGGTCATGGCGATAAGGCGCTGACGGTAGGCTTCGAGGTCTTCGATAGGGCGGGTAGCAACCCCTGTTTCCATCGCTGCTTTGGCTACGGCGGGGGCAATGCGAGCAATTAGACGTGGGTCGAAGGGTTTAGGGATGATGTAATCAGGACCAAAACCAAGATCGGTGTCTGTGTCGCTGTTAACGTCATCGTATTGTTCTTCGCGAGCCAAGTGAGCAATGGCATACACACACGCTAATTTCATTTCCTCGTTGATTTCGGTTGCGCCACAGTCAAGGGCACCACGGAAAATAAAGGGGAAACATAAAACGTTGTTGACTTGGTTAGGGTAATCGGAGCGACCCGTAGCAACAATGACGTCGGAGCGAGTGGCTCTGGCGACCTCGGGACGAATTTCAGGATCAGGGTTAGCTAGGGCTAAGACCAAGGGGTGCTCTTTCATGGTAAGCAGCATTTCGGGCGTCATGACGCCGGGGCCAGAACAACCCAAGAAAATGTCAGCACCATCGACGGCATCGGCCAACGTACGGAAATCTGTTTCTTGGGCGAATTGAGCCTTGTGGTGCTCCATGTTGTCTTCGCGGCCTTTCCAGATAATGCCACGAGAGTCCGTTACATAGATGTTTTCACGGCGTAGACCTAAGCTAACGAGCAAGTTCAAGCAAGCAATGGCTGCGGCACCCGCGCCAGAACACACCAAACGCACGTCTTCGATTTTTTTGTTAACGATTTCTAGACCGTTGATGATCGCGGCAGAGGCAATAATGGCCGTGCCATGTTGGTCATCGTGAAAGACGGGAATCTTCATGCGCTTGCGCAATTCGGCTTCTACATAAAAACACTCAGGTGCTTTGATGTCTTCGAGGTTAATGCCGCCCAAGGTAGGTTCCATGGCAGCAATAATATCAACGAGCTTTTGGGGATCGTTTTCAGCAAGCTCAATGTCGAATACATCGATACCAGCAAATTTTTTGAACAGGCAGCCTTTACCTTCCATGACGGGCTTGGAAGCGAGTGGCCCAATATTGCCCAGACCTAAGACAGCAGTACCGTTACTGATAACACCTACTAGGTTAGCGCGAGAGGTGTACTTGGCTGCCGCCTCGTCTCCTTCGTCGTGGATAGCCATACAAGCAAAGGCAACACCAGGTGAGTAAGCGAGCGATAAATCATCGGCATCAGCTAAGGTTTTGGTGGGAACAACGGAAATCTTGCCTGGAGTAGGGTGGGCGTGATAATCCAGCGCGCGTTGAGCTAGATCTGATTTGGCTTCCATCTGTGGATGCTCCTGAGTGATGAATCAAAACAATTACATTAATTCTAACCTGTACACTTTGCAAGGTGTGCAGAGTCTACCTTTATATACTGAAAATCAAGCTTTTACATGCTGCGTTGCACCATAGGAAATGATCAAAAATGCAACACTTATATAAGACTTGGACATTTTCTCTTTACAAGGATACAACTACGGCTTTAGTGATATATACTGAAGTAATCGCTGTGAAAGGCGTTACGTGCCTTCTGCTCTGCTATCCGCTAATCGGTGAAGCCGTGTCGCGGAAGGTTTTCC
>CANQRK010000006.1 GCA_947626245.1 uncultured Paenalcaligenes sp.
CACCCTATTTGGAAAAAGCAGTCATTGCCATCAATCAATTGCCGCGACAGCCCGATGCGATCATTATTACTGGCGATCTGACTGATTTCGGACGTTTAGCCGAATACCAGCACCTACGAGACTTGTTGTCCCCGTTAAGCGTGCCTGTGTACATGCTGCCCGGCAACCACGACGAGCGCAATATTCTTGCCCAAAGCTTCCCTAATCAAGACTACCTACACTCCACCCTAGAACACGATTACACACAATACGTGGTGCCTGTCGGCCCATTGCGCCTGATTGCGTTGGATACCAGTGTCATCGGTCAAAGCAGCGGCGCACTCTGTGCAGAACGCTTGGCATGGTTAAAACAAGCGTTGATCGACAATGCAGAGCACCCCGTGGTCATCGCCATGCACCATCCCCCGTTCAACACCTTGATCGGTCATATGGATAAAATTGGCTTGCTACAGGGGGCTCCAGAGCTGGAAGCACTGCTACGCCGCTTTACCAATATTGAGCGCATTATTTGCGGGCATTTACACCGCCCCATTTCCACTCGTTTTGGTGGCACCATTGCCTCCACCTGCCCAGCACCTGCGCATCAAGTCTGCTTAGACCTACATCCAGAAGCTGAATCAGCATGGTGTCTAGAACCCCCTGCGATGGAAATCCATGCTTGGGATCCTCAAGCACAGCGTCTAGTCTCTCACCTAGCTGTCATCGGTGAATTCGAGGGCCCTTACCCCTTCCACGAGGACGGTAAGCTCATCGACTAATTCCCTTGTACGAGGGGGCCATGCACCCGATACGCTTGGGCTAGGTAGTGTTGAAGGGGTAAGCGGTTCAGCGCGGAGCGAACGCAGTGAGCGAGCACTGCTTAGCGAACCCCTTCAACACTACCTAGCCCAAAAAGGATTTCGGAGGCAGGGCTACCTCGTACAACATCACCCTGTAATGGAGCTGCTGCTGATATAATAGAAGGCTTGTTATTTTCATTTAGAGCAGGCCATTTATGAGCGCTACGCCCCACCCTTTTTATGCTGAAGCATTAACCGAACTCGCTAGCACACGAGACGTATTGCGTTGGGCGCTAAGCCAGTTTCATCGCCATGAACTTAGCTTTGGTCACGGTAGCGACAATGCTTCCGACGAAGCTATTTACCTGCTTTTACACAGCTTACATCTACCTATAGACACCGCTCTAGATCCCTTTTTAGACGCACGACTCACTCGTAGCGAAAAAATCGCTTTTTTTGAACTGATTCGTCGTCGCTGCGAAGAGCGTTTACCTGCCGCCTATTTAACTGGCGAAGCGTGGCTACAAGGGCTGCGTTTTAAAGTCAGCCCAGACTGTATTGTGCCGCGCTCTCCCATTGCAGAATTACTCAGCACACAGCTTGCCCCTTGGGTCGAAGCCCCGCATGCTATTCACTCCGTTTTAGACGTCTGTACAGGCTCCGGCTGTTTAGCTATTTTAGCGGCACTTACTTTTCCCAATGCCCAAGTCGATGGCGTAGATATCTCTACTGCCGCCTTAGCCATTGCCAAAGACAACATCCAAGACTACGACTTAAGCGATCGCGTCTGCGCTTTAGAAAGCAATCTATACCAAGCCGTACAAAATAAAAAATACGACCTCATTATCTCCAACCCTCCGTATGTCAACGAAGGTTCAATGCAAGCCCTACCCTCCGAGTACCTACACGAGCCCAGACTGGCACTAGCCGGCGGCGATGACGGCATGGACTTAGTACGTATTATTTTGGCTCAAGCCGCTGACCACCTAACCGAAAATGGCTTACTGGTCTTGGAAATTGGCAATGAGTACGATAATTTCTGCTCTGCATTCCCCGAGCTAGATCCGGTTTGGCTTAGCACCGAAACAGCAGATGATCAAATTCTGCTCTTGAATTACGACCAACTCCGCGCCTTCAGCGCTTAAACATCAAAGGAATAACGTGATTCGTGCAACGGATTTAGGTTTACGCCGCGGAACAAAGGTGCTCTTGCACAATGCTCAGTTTGTCATCAACCCAAAAGAACGTGTGGGTATTGTGGGGCGTAATGGTGCGGGCAAATCCTCATTATTTGCTTTATTCCAACACCTACTGGATGCCGATCAAGGCGTGCTAGATATCCCTAGCCGTTGGCGCATCGCCAGTGTAGAGCAAGAAATAAGCGATAGAGATCGTCCCGCGCGCGAGTTTGTTATCGATGGGGATAGCGCTTTACGTCAACTTCAAGCCGAGCGTGCCGCTACGCCTGACTCCGATGGTAACCGCATCGCTCAACTAGAAAACGCGCTTATCGAAGCCGATGCTTGGACGGCTCCTTCACGAGCCGAGCAACTGTTAGCGGGTTTAGGGTTTAAACCCGAGCAGTGGATGCTGCCTGTGGGACAGTTTTCTGGTGGATGGCAAATGCGTATTGCGCTAGCTCGCGCTTTAATGGCACCCTCCGACCTACTCTTGCTTGACGAGCCCACCAACCACCTCGACTTAGACGCTATGCTGTGGTTAGAGCGTTGGTTGCAATCCTACCCCGGCACGGTACTGACTATTTCGCACGATACCGAGTTCCTTGATGCTGTTAGCACTCATATTCTGCATTTTGAGCAACAACAGCTGTTCAAATACAAAGGCAACTACTCCGACTTTTTAAGTCAACGCGCTGAACGCTTACGCCAAGACCAGTTAGCGTGGGAAAAACAACAACGTGAAGTGGCCCATCTGCAAAGCTTTATTGATCGCTTTAAGGCCAAAGCCACCAAAGCCAAACAAGCGCAAAGCCGTGTTAAAGCTCTAGCTAAAATGCAAGAATTAGCACCGGTACGTTTAGATAGCTCAATTCAATTCAGCCTGCCCACCCCCGAGCATATGCCCGACCCTCTGTTACGATTGGCCGATGCCAATCTAGGGTACAGCAGCCCCGAATTACGCACTATCTTGCATCAAGTCAAAGTTGATGTACGCAGTGGTAGTCGTATTGGTATTCTGGGCATGAACGGTGCCGGTAAAAGTACGCTAATCAAAACCTTGGCGGGCGAACTCAACATACTAAGTGGCGAACTCATTCCTTCAGCTAGACTTGCGGTAGGCTATTTTGCTCAGCATCAGCTTGATATGATCGAGGCCGAACTCAGTCCCATTCAGCATATGCAGCGTCTTGCCCCCGAGGTTCGCGAGCAAGAACTACGCAACTACTTAGGGCGCTTTGCCTTTAGTGGGGATATGGCTACCGACACAACGGCTGGCTTTTCCGGTGGAGAAAAAGCGCGTTTAGCTTTGGCTTTAATTGTTTGGCACAAACCTAACCTTTTATTGCTCGACGAGCCCACTAACCACTTAGATGTGGAAACCCGCGAAGCATTGGCTGCCTCATTGGCAGAATACGAAGGCAGTGTGCTAGTCGTCTCGCACGATCGACAACTATTGCGCTCGACAGTAGATAATTTTTGGATTGTGGCGGATGGTCAGGTTGCTGAGTTTGATGGCGACCTTGAGGATTACCGCGACTGGTTACTTTCCCGAGCAGCTCAACACCGCAGTAGCAAACCCATCGAAACAGGAGCTGAGACCTCTTCAGTCGATCGTCGCACGCAACGTCGTCTAGAAGCCGAAGCGCGCCAAAAAATCGCTGCACTCCGCAAACCTCTGGAAAAACAAATTCAGCAACTCGAAAAAAGCATGGAGCAAAATAAACAACGCCTCCAGCAGCTAGACGAGCTCATGAGCGATCCAGAGTTTTATGGTGATCAATACAAAGACCAACGCCCCACCCTGCTCACCGAACACGGAGAAATCAGCAAACAACTAGACAACGCTGAAGAGCAATGGTTAGCGCTGCAAGAGCAAGTCGAACAAATCGAACAAGATCACAAAGTGTAGCAGCAGGCCACGCCTGTGATAAAGCCCGATCGGGGGCATGGCCCCCTCGTACAACATCACCCCTGTAGGAGCAGGCCACGCCTGCGACCAAACCCGATCAGGGGCATGGCCCTTTTAGGATTAGCCGCCGACGATGATGTCTAGCTTTGCTATACCTAGAGCTAGGGTTTTGGTGCCAGCATCACGGAAGTGAATTTGGGCTTGAGCCTCTGTCCCTGTACCGCTTAAGGTCAACACGGTACCCTCACCAAACTTGGCATGACGTACACCCTGACCCACACGGAAATGCTGATCACCCACAACTAAGCCGCTTTTGGCTACCGTAGACGCCATTCCACCCGTACTAGACGACTGGCCGTAATTAGAGCGAGCTTGATCCCAAGAAGCCCCACCACGTCCAAAACCACCCACCCAAGCACTACTCACCACCGGAGCAGCTTGTCGTGGCGTTAACCATTTCACATTTTCCTCGGGTAGCTCATCTAAAAAACGGGAGCGTGTGGCATAACGCGTTTTACCATGCAACATTCGACTTTGCGCTAACGTCACATACACTCGTTTTCTACCTCGAGTTAAAGCAACATACATAAGACGGCGCTCTTCCTCGAGCCCATCCAGTTCGGCTAAGCTATTTTCATGAGGGAATAGACCTTCTTCGAGTCCGGTAATAAAAACCCCATCAAACTCCAAACCCTTAGCCGCATGAATAGTCATCAGTTGCACGGCTGCCTGACCTGCTTGAGCTTGGTTATCACCCGCCTCTAGAGAGGCATGTGATAAAAATGCCCCCAAGGGTGACATGGCTGCCAATACCGCATTTCCATTTTCATCCACTGACTTGGCTTCGGGAGTAATAGGAATCCGACCCGCCACCTCGTCTGCCAAGCCTTCTTCGGTTACAAAAACCGTAGCGGCATTGACTAGTTCTTGCATGTTTTCTAAGCGCTCAGCCCCTTCACGATCTGCTTTGTAGTGATCTAGCAAACCACTGTCGTGTACCACCTGCTCGATTAACTCGGGCAGGTTTAGCATTTGAGCTTGTGAGGCCAGCTGATTAATGAGAGCAACAAATTTACCTAAATTGGTGCCAGCACGCCCAGTCATATAGGGCACAGCGCGATACAAACTGCAATTATATTGACGAGCATAGTCGCCCAATTGCTCTAAAGAACGCGCCCCAATACCACGTGTGGGAAAGTTCACCACTCGCAACCAAGAGGTATCGTCGTTCGGGTTGTCAATTAAGCGTAAATACGCCAATACATGCTTAATTTCTTGGCGTTCAAAAAATCGTTGTCCGCCATACACTTTGTACGGAATACCTGAACTAAATAGCTGATGCTCCAATACCCGTGACTGCGCATTGCTACGGTACAACACAGCGATTTCATCATGAGGAAAACCATCTCGTAATAAAGCCCGAATTTCCTCAATAACCCACTGAGCCTCTAAAGCATCAGAGGCCTTTTCAATAATACGTACCGTTTCACCCTGCCCCGCGTCGGTCCAGAGTTTTTTACCTAACCGGTCTGCATTATGTGAAATCAGCGCGTTCGCCGCATCCAAAATGTGACCACTGGAACGGTAGTTTTGCTCTAGACGTACTACATTGCCTTTGGCATAGTCACGCTCGAAGCATTTCATATTGCTGATATCAGCCCCACGGAATGCATAAATAGACTGATCATCATCGCCCACAGCGAACATAGCCGCCTGACCACCTGCTAATAACGTAAGCCACGCATACTGCAACGGATTTGTGTCCTGAAACTCATCAATTAAGATATGCGTAAAACGCTGCTGATAATGCTGTCGTAACGGCGCATGGTTTTGCAACAGTTCGTATGCACGCAACAAAAGCTCGGCAAAGTCTACAACACCTTCACGTTCGCATTGTTGTTGATAGATTTCGTAAATTTCAACTAATCGGCGTGTATGCGGATCGTAGGCCTCAATACGTTGCGGACGCAGGCCTTTTTCCTTTTGGGCATTGATAAAGCGCTGTACATCTCGGGGCGCAAACTTTTCGTCATCAATATTGTTTGCCTTAATCAAACGACGAATAGCTGCGAGCTGATCTGCACTGTCAAGAATTTGAAAGCTTTGCACTAAACCCGCGTCTTGGTGGTGTAAACGCAACAAGCGATTACAGAGCCCGTGGAATGTCCCCACCCACATACCGCGCGTATCAATAGGCAATAACGAATTAAGCCGCATCAGCATTTCGCGAGCGGCTTTATTAGTAAAGGTCACAGCCAAAAACGCATACGGACTGACCCCTTGTTGCATTAACCACGCCATTCGCGTGGTTAATACCCGGGTTTTACCGCTACCTGCCCCCGCTAAAATTAGCGTGTGTTGGGCAGGTTGCGTAACAGCTTGAGCTTGTTCGGGATTTAAGTTTTGGATCATGCGGCGTAACGACGCAGGCGCAAGGCAAACTGCTCTAGGCTATCAATTCCGCTTTGTTGAGCACGTTGTACCCAAGCACGTAAGTCGGCTAGCAATTGCTCGCTAGTTGAGCTGGAGCTTTCCCACAAGCGTGCTAACTCAACTTGCATCTGAACCACGGTGGACAATTTGCCATCGTCCTCGAGGACTTTTTGCAATTGAGTTCGTTGCTCTTCGCTAAGAACCTGATCCCCACGACCGATCCAATCGCGACAACGCTGTAACAAAGAAAGTTGGCTTTGGTCTTCTTTGTTGGTTAGACGCGAAATTTCCTCGGTAGCGGCTTGGCGAATGACGTCGGAATAGCGCGCTAGGATTTCGTAGCGGTGTGTAATCACACCCTGCAGCGTGTCTAAACTAATGTCGGAAGTAGCGGCCTTGTTTGCTGGCTCTAGGCGCAGTTTAGGAGCCACCTTTTTAACCTCGGCTAGTTTGAAAAAGCGCAAGATACTAATGTACATCCAGCCTAAGTCAAACTCGTACCATTTGCTGGAGAATTTAGCAGAAGTACCATAAGCATGGTGGTTATTATGTAGCTCCTCGCCACCAATGATAATTCCCAAAGGGAACACATTGGTGCTGGTATCTGGGCTAGCAAAGTTACGATAGCCCAAAGCATGACCTACACCGTTTACCACACCGGCTGCCCAGAACGGAATCCACGCCATTTGTACTGCCCAAACGGCCAAACCAACTAAGCCGAACAAGGCCAAATCGATGCTTAGCATAATTAAGATGCCTAGCAAGTTATGGCGAGAGTACACATTGCGCTCCATCCAGTCATCGGGGGTACCGTGACCAAATCGTTTGAGCGTCTCTTCGTTTTGTGCTTCTTCGCGGTAGAGTTCTGCACCACGGAAAAACACCATACCCAAACCAAACACAACAGGAGAATGAGGATCGCCCTCGCGCTCGCAACGTGCATGGTGTTTACGGTGAATAGCAACCCATTCCTTGGTGATCATGCCCGTAGTAAGCCAGAGCCAAAAACGGAAGAAGTGCATGACTGCTGGATGTAACTCTAGGCCACGGTGAGCCTGACTGCGGTGCAAGAATAAAGTCACCGCCATGATGGTGATGTGCGTTAGTACCAAGGTGCACAGAACAATCTGCCACCATGACCACTGTAATAGCCCGCCGGCTAGGAAATTAAGTATATTTTGCATAGACCTATTATGGATAAACCATGTGAGTCAATTACAACTAAAGAAAGACAGCTTTCAGTTTAATTCGCTTTCTGAAAAGGGGTTTGCGTTAGATCAAACCGCGTCTGTTTTTCGCTGTAATACGGCCGCAAAGAAACCATCTGTATGATGATAGTCTGGGCGGAGTTCTAGGTAAGGGCCTGCCATCGTCAGGTCAGGACTCCGTGAAGCTATTATAGGATTAACATCCATTAGCTCAAAGTGGGGGTGTTGTTGTAAAAACCAAGCGACTTGGTCTTGGTTTTCTTGGGGCAACACGCTACAAGTAGCATAAACCAAACGGCCTCCGGGCGCGACACATTTTGCAGCTCGCTCAAGAATCTCTCGTTGAATCTGCACATAATGATCCACACCTGAAGCCTGCAAGCGCCATTTAATGTCAGGATTACGACGTAATGTGCCTGTACCGCTACACGGTGCATCAACCAAAACCCGCTGGGCTTTGCCTTGGAGGCGCTTGACCCGAGGATCATTCGCTTCGTTGACTGCTACTGGTACTATATTCGATAAACCACTACGTGCAAAGCGAGGTTTGGCACGAGCCAAACGCGCTGCTGACGTATCAAAAGCATATAAACGACCCGTGGATCGCATCAATGCGCCTATCAATAGGGTTTTCCCCCCTGCACCAGCACAGAAATCAATAATCATTTCCCCGCGCTTAGGTGCAACCAAGGCGGCTAGCAATTGACTGCCCTCGTCCTGAACCTCGATTTCGCCTTTTTCAAACTGAGGCCAATTTGCCACATAAGGACGCCCACGCAAGCGAATACCCCACGGAGACAAAGCCGTTGCTGTTGGCTTAAAGCGCGCCGTTTCACCGTCAGACAACTGCGCCAAAACGGTATCACGGTCTGCTTTTAAAGGATTAACGCGTAAATCTAAAGGTGCCTCTGTATTAAACGCAGCAGCCAAATGCTCGTAATCTGGCATGGTTTCTAGTTGCTGTGCTAACCAGTCTGGCAGACTGTAGCGCTGAGCAAAAGACATTTCCAGTGCATCTAAGGCGATCACGTGTTCCAGCCAACCTTGCTCAGCCTCGTCTAGAGCTCCGCGTATGTCTTTATCCCAGGTATTTAACAAACCTAAAATAGCCAGACGACGAGAACCAGAGCCCACGCCGCTTTCTGCTAAATAACGGTAACGGCGTAAATGGCGCAATACATCAAAGGCGGCATTTGTCACCTCGGAGCGATCACGCCCGCCCATGTTTTTTTGCTTGCGCATCCAGTGCGACAAGACAGCATCCGCTGGATGCTCCCACTGTAATATTTGCCCTAAGACCGCGGTGACCTGGTCAATGCGACGCGCCACCAAAGAAATTGGTGTGTTTTTTTGCGTAGTATTATGGCGCGCAGGGCCTGTTTTTTTACGTGGGGAACGTTGTGTAGACATAAATCTAAAAATTCTAAAAGTATTAAAGCGCAAATGCGCGGTGAGCTACGCCATCCACTTGAACTCTACCTGTTTCAAGTAAACGCACTCGCCCTTCGACTAACCATTGCAACACCTCATTATAGACACGGTGCTCAATGGCTAATAAACGACCGGCCAAACTGGTCTCATCATCCTCTTGTTGTACAGGCACGATGCCTTGGGCGATAATAGGACCATGATCCAGCACAGCTGTCACAAAGTGTACGGTACAACCATGCCATTGCAATTGTGCATCCAAGGCCTGCTGATGCGTATTCAGGCCTGGAAACAAAGGCAACAGCGATGGATGTATATTAATCAGTTTGCCATCAAATTGCTCAACAAAGCTTGGACTCAGTATCCGCATAAAGCCTGCTAACAACACATAATCAGGTTGATAGGTCTGAATCACTGTAGCCAGTTGGTCATCAAACTGTTGACGGCTAGCAAATGCCTTGTGCTCTAACACTTCGGTCACCAGGCCTTGTTCTTGGGCCCACTGTATACCCAGAGCATCTGCTTTATTTGCAATAACAGCAACTACTTCAGCAGCTAACTGTTTCTTTTTTATAGTTTCTACTATAGATTGCATATTAGAGCCGCGTCCCGATATAAGGATAACAATGCGGCATTTTTTACTTGAGTCCGTCAACTTTCGCTCCAACGTTTTTCAAAGACAATTTTGTTTTGCCCGTGAAACCTACTTTTTCCATCTATCGCAATTTGCCTCGCTACAACACGAGTGCAGCCAGTGCCTTAACCATCGGTAATTTTGATGGGGTGCATCTGGGGCATCAGGCAATCTTGCACCGTCTCAATCAAGAAGCACAACAACGCAATTTAATTCCAAGCGTGATGACGTTTGATCCTCATCCGCGTGCTTTTTTTGCCGAGCGTGCGCAACGCCCTGAATTGTACCCTGCTCAGATCAATACCCTAAGAGATAAATTGCAAAAACTAGCAGAGCATGGGGCTCAACAAGTCATTTTGCAACGTTTTAATCAGGCGTTTGCTACGCTTAGCCCTCAACAGTTCATCGAAGAACTTCTTATTCAAGGACTAAGCGTTAAATGGCTCCTGATCGGACAAGATTTTAAATTTGGCCATAAACGTCAAGGCGACGTCGAGTTACTTAAAACAGCAGGTGCGCAGCACGGCTTTACGGTTGAGCGTATCGAAGACGTGGTTGACGCCGTGGGCCAGCGTATTTCCAGCTCGGATGTACGCACCGCCTTAGCCCAAGGCAACTTAGCAGCGGCCCATACCCATTTGGGCTACCCCTATTGTATTAGCGGCCATGTGATTCATGGTCAAAAGCTAGGTCGCACCATCGGCTACCCCACCCTCAACCTCGCAGTGCCTGCCCATTGCGCAGCGCGTACCGGAGTATATATAGTAAAATTATTTGGTTTAGCGGATCAGCCTATGGCTGGTGTAGCCAGCTTAGGGGTGCGCCCCACCGTCGAAGACGGTGGTCGCCTATTGCTCGAGGTGCATCTTTTAGACCGAGAGGTCAACGCTTACGGTAAACTAATTAAGGTTGAGTTTCTACATTTCGTTAGAAACGAAGAAAAATTTTCAGATCTTCAGACAATGATGGCTGCCATCGATACCGATGCCCGCAGCGCTCGTGAGTATTTTGCCTCCCATGGACTATAAAAACACATTAAACCTACCCGAATCCCCCTTCCCCATGCGTGGAAACCTACCCAAACGTGAGCCTGCTTGGGTTCAGGAATGGCAGGAAAACAACGTCTACGCTGCCATCCGTGCAGCCAGTGCGGGGCGTCCTAAATTTGTTTTACACGATGGCCCTCCCTATGCGAATGGTTCTATTCACATTGGGCACGCCGTCAACAAAATACTCAAAGACATTATTGTCAAAAGTCGAAACATGGCCGGTTTCGATGCACAATACGTACCCGGCTGGGACTGTCATGGCATGCCCATCGAAGTCCAAATTGAAAAACTCTACGGCAAAAATTTGCCAGTCCAAGAGGTTCAAGCCAAAGCCCGTGCCTATGCTAAAGAGCAAATTGACAGCCAACGCAAAGACTTCATTCGCCTAGGTGTACTGGGTCAGTGGGACAACCCCTACCTCACCATGAACCACAGCAACGAAGCCGACGAGCTACGTGTATTGGGGCGCATTTTAGAAAAAGGCTTTGTCTTCCGCGGCTTAAAACCAGTGAACTGGTGTTTTGATTGTGGTTCTGCTTTGGCCGAAGCCGAAGTCGAATACGCCGATCGTACAGACCCCTCTATCCATGTGGCCTTCCCCTTTGCTGACAAAGCCAAAGTCGCTGCTGCATTTGGCCTAGATAGCGTTGATGATGGTGCCATTGTGATCTGGACCACCACTCCTTGGACCATTCCGGCTAACCAAGCTCTCAACGCTCATCCCGAATTTGAATACGCGTTGGTTCAACTAGACTCCCCTCGCGCTACCGGTTCCACCCTAATTCTAGCCAAAGACCTCGTAGAGAAATGCCTCGAGGAATGGGGCCTAAGTGGTCAAATTATTGCCACTACCACAGGTGAGAAACTTGAGTTACTCACCTTTACTCATCCTCTAGCTAATACTCACGAGGGCTACCAACGCGTTTCCCCCATTTATTTGGCTGATTACGTGTCGCTAGACTCAGGTACCGGTGTGGTGCACTCTGCTCCTGCCTATGGGGTAGAGGATTTTATTTCCTGCAAAGGCCATCACATCAAAGACGATGACATCCTCAAACCTGTCTTGGGCAACGGCGTCTATGCTGAGTCCTTGCCTTTGTTTGGTGGTCAATTCATCTTTAAAGCCAACCCAAAAATTGTCGAAGCGTTAGACCAAGCCGGCTCTTTACTCAAAGCAGTTCAGTTTCAACACAGCTACATGCATTGCTGGCGCCACAAAACACCCATTATTTATCGTGCAACCAGTCAGTGGTTTGCCGGGATGGACGTGGACAACACCACCGGTCGCTCCTTGCGTGAAATGGCCCTCGAAGCCGTTGAAAACACCGAATTCTACCCATCATGGGGCCGTGCACGTTTGCACGCCATGATTGCAAACCGCCCCGACTGGACCTTATCCCGTCAGCGTCAATGGGGCGTGCCCATGGCTTTCTTTGTACACAAAGAAACAGGCGAACTACATCCTCGCACCCCCGAGCTTATCGAGCTAGTCGCACAACGCATTGAAAAAGAAGGGATCGAGGCTTGGCAAAAAATCCAGCCCGCCGACTTACTAGGCGATGAGGCTGAGTTCTACGAAAAAAACACAGACACACTAGACGTCTGGTTTGACTCCGGCAGCACCCATGCCACAGTATTGGGTGGCAACGACGACCCACAAATCAAAGGTTCACACTCCGACCAGCTGACTTGGCCAGCTGACCTCTACCTAGAGGGCTCTGACCAACACCGAGGCTGGTTCCACTCGTCCTTGCTGACTGGCTGCATGATGTACGGTCGCGCGCCCTACAAAGCCCTACTCACTCACGGCTTTGTGGTGGACGGAAAAGGTCGCAAAATGAGTAAATCGGTAGGTAACGTCATTGTGCCGCAAACCATTGCCGATACCCTAGGGGCTGAAATTCTTCGTTTATGGGCTGCCGCCACCGACTACTCTGGTGAGCTCTCTATTTCTGATGAAATTCTCAAACGTGTGGTTGAGTCCTACCGTCGTATTCGCAATACCCTTAAATTCCTTTTAGGTAATATTGCCGACTTTGACATTGATAAAGACGCTCTGCCTATAGACCGCCTATTAGAGATCGACCGTTACGCTTTAGGCATGACGGCTCAAATGCAAGAACAAGCCATTGAGCATTACATGGCTTACGACTTCCACCCCATTGTGGCTCGTTTGCAAACCTTCTGCTCCGAGGACCTAGGGGCGTTTTACCTCGATATTCTCAAAGATCGTCTCTACACCACTAAACCAGACAGCTATGCTCGTCGCTCGGCTCAAACAGCGCTCTACCATATTACCCGTGCGCTCTTAAAGCTAATGGCTCCGATTTTGTCATTTACAGCCGAAGAAGCCTGGAAGGACCTCCACTTAGGCAAAGAGCAACCCCTCACCATCTTTACCGAATCCTTCCATGCGATTCCTGTAGCGCGTGACAATGCACCGTTGTTGGCACAATGGACTCGTATTCGTGAAATTCGTGCTGACGTAATGCGTCAAATCGAAGTGATTCGTAGCGAAGGCAAAATCGGTTCGTCTCTGGCCGCCGAAGTCGACATCTACGCCAATGGCGAAGACTACGCTTTATTATCTCAATTGGCCGACGACCTTCGTTTTGCTTTATTGGTATCACGTGCCACCTTGCACAGTGGTGACTCCTTACGCATCGAAGTCACACCAACCACCGCTGAAAAATGCGATCGCTGCTGGCATCATAGTCATGATGTGGGCAGCAACGAAGAGCATGCCTCTTTATGCGGTCGTTGTGTCAGCAACCTAGAAGGTACGGGCGAAGTTCGTGAGCACGCTTAACACCTCTAGCTCTAAAGCCTCCTCTCTAAAGCGAGGGGGCTTTATTTATTGGCTGCTTATTGCCTTAGCCATTGTGTTGGTGGACCAAATCACCAAGCAAGCCATCGAGCACAGTCTTCATTACGCAGAGCGCCTGCATCTACTGCCTTTTTTTGATCTGACTCTACTCTATAACCCAGGCGCAGCCTTTAGCTTTTTAGCTGAAGGCTCTGGTTGGCAGCGTTGGTTTTTCACTGGCATTGCATTAGTAGCGACCGTTCTTATTGTTCATTTACTGCGCAAACACCCCGAACAAAAGCTATTTTGCGCATCACTCAGCCTGATTTTAGGCGGTGCCATCGGCAACTTAATTGATAGACTGTTGCACTCTCACGTTATTGATTTTTTATTGTTTTACTGGCGTGATGCGTATTTTCCTGCCTTTAATGTAGCAGACATAGCGATTAGCTGTGGCGCTGCTTTACTAATTTTGGATGAAATTTTACGCATCAAAAAGCAGAAAAAAACCAAAGGGTAACACCATGCAAGCCTTAGCCAACAAACGTTTAATTTTAGGCCTAACCGGCGGCATTGCCTGCTATAAAAGCGCCGAATTTTTACGTCGAGCCCAAGACCAAGGGGCTGAGTTTGATGTGGTCATGACCCAAGGGGCTCAGCAATTTATTACACCGGTTACCTTTAAAGCCCTCTCGGGCCGTCATGTTCATACAGACCTTTGGGATAACAGCAGCCCAGACAACATGGCTCATATCCATCTGAGCCGTGACGCCGATGCCATTATTATTGCGCCGACTAGCACCAACTTCATTGCTAAACTGGCTACAGGCTTAGCCGATGACTTGCTCAGCACGCTTTGTGTCGCTCGCGGCAACTGCCCCTTGATTGTAGCGCCTGCCATGAACAAAGAAATGTGGGCCCACCCCGCCACCCAACGTAATATTGCGCAACTTAAAGCCGATGGCGTTCATATTATTGGCCCTGGCAGTGGTGATCAAGCCTGTGGCGAAGTCGGCGATGGCCGGATGCTGGAACCCCTACAACTGTTAGCTGAGGTAGTCGCATTTTTTGAACCTAAATCCCTACAAGGAAAAAAAGTTCTGATCACCGCTGGCCCTACCTCTGAGCCCATTGACCCCATCCGCACAATTACCAACCGCTCCTCAGGCAAAATGGGTTATGCCATTGCTCAAGCTGCCTTTAATGCAGGTGCCGAGGTGCAGTTGGTCTCGGGCCCAGTCAAACTAGACACACCTTATGGTGTCAAACGCTATGACGTAGAAAGTGCACATGATATGCAATCTGCCGTTATGGCCTTGGCTCCACACGCTGACGTTTTCATTAGCGTGGCGGCTGTCGCCGACTGGCATGTCAGCAATGCTAGCCAACACAAACTCAAAAAAGACGCCAATCAAACGGCCCCCCATTTAGAGTTTGCACCTAACCCCGATATCTTAGCGGGCGTTGCCGCCATGAGTCCCGCCACCAAGCCCTACTGTGTAGGCTTTGCTGCTGAAACAGAAAACCTGCTCGAGCATGCGCAAGCCAAACGCTTACGCAAAGGCGTACCACTATTAGTCGCAAACTTAGCCCAAGTCGCCATGGACAAAGACGACACCCAGCTAATGATGATACACGACCAAGGCCACGAGCAATGGGACCCTCAGTCCAAGCACGAAGCCGCCCAGCAGTTAGTACGCTATATTGCCCAGCGCCTCCCCTCTTAATTTTTACCTTAGTCCCACATGAAAAGTATTGCTGTTAAAATTCTTGATGATCGCATCAAAGAACTTCCCGCCTATGCGACTCCTGGCTCTGCTGGCTTAGATTTACGTGCCTGTTTAGATGAAACCATCCACTTAGCTCCCGGTCAAACTCAACTCATCCCAACAGGCTTAGCCGTCCATATTGCCGACCATAACTATGCGGCCATGCTTTTACCGCGCTCGGGTCTAGGCCATAAACACGGTATTGTATTGGGTAATTTAGTGGGCCTGATTGATTCCGATTACCAAGGCCCTCTTATGGTGTCATTATGGAATCGTAGCCAAGACACCTTCGCCATCGAACCCATGGATCGCATTGCACAAATGGTCATCGTTCCAGTCATTCAGCCCACCTTTCACTTGGTGGATGACTTTAACGATGAATCTAGCCGTGGCATAGGCGGTTTTGGTAGCACAGGCCAAAACTAATTGCACAAAAAAAGCCCAGTGAATAAACTGGGCTTTTTTTGTACTGAGTTAATCAATCAACTCGGCTTCGGGATGTTGAGGCTCGGGGTGACCACTAGGGTCTTTGCCTGAGCCCTTGTCATCGAAAACCAATACCACCTTGTCATCGGTGTCTAAGTCTACGGTAACCGCCCCTCCGTTGGTTAAACGACCAAAGAGCAGCTCATCGGCCAAAGCACGGCGAATGGTGTCTTGGATAAGGCGATGCATAGGACGCGCACCCATCAATGGATCAAAGCCCTTAGCTGCCAAATACTGACGTAAGGCATCCGTAAAGCTGATGTCTACACGTTTGTCATGCAACTGCTGTTCTAGCTGAAGCAAAAACTTGTCCACCACACGCAAGATAATTTCGCGTGATAACGGCGCAAACGGAATAATGGCATCAAGACGATTACGGAACTCGGGCGTAAAGAGACGCTTGATGGCTTCCATTTCGTCACCGGTCTCGCGCTTGTTCGCAAAACCAATGGTGTTTTTGCTAATGGCTTCGGCTCCCGCATTGGTCGTCATAATAATGATGACATTACGGAAGTCTGCCTTACGGCCGTTATTGTCTGTTAGGGTGCCATGGTCCATAACCTGCAAAAGAATGTTGTAAACATCAGGATGAGCTTTTTCAATCTCGTCTAGCAACAAGACACAATGCGGCTGTTTAGTGACTGCCTCGGTTAATAACCCCCCTTGGTCAAAGCCTACATACCCAGGAGGCGCACCTATCAGGCGTGACACAGTATGGCGCTCCATGTACTCCGACATATCAAAGCGCAAAAGCTCGATACCCAATACAAAAGCTAACTGTCGAGCGACCTCGGTTTTACCCACACCCGTTGGCCCTGAAAACAGGAACGAACCAATAGGCTTATCAGGTCGACCCAAACCAGAGCGCGTCATTTTAATTGCCGCAGACAAAGCCTCAATGGCTTTGGACTGGCCAAAGACCACTGTATTCAAATCGCGCTCTAGGGTAGCCAGCTTGTTGCGATCGTCTGTGGAGACATTTTGCGGCGGAATACGCGCAATTTGCGCCACAATGGCTTGAATATCCGTTTTACCAATGGTTTTCTTTTGACGCGAAGGCGGCAATAGTCGCTGCGCAGCCCCCGCCTCATCGATGACATCGATGGCTTTATCGGGTAGAAAGCGGTCGCCAATATGGCGTGCGGACAACTCGGCCGCAGCGCTGAGAGCGGCTTGGGTATAACGCACCCCATGATGCTCTTCGAAGTAGGGTTTTAAGCCACGTAAAATCTGAATCGTTTCATCAACAGTAGGCTCGGCTACATCCACTTTTTGGAAACGACGTGATAACGCTTGGTCTTTTTCAAAGATGCCTCGGTACTCGGTATAAGTGGTGGCCCCCATGCATTTCAACTGCCCAGAGGACAAAGCCGGTTTAAGTAAGTTAGACGCATCTAAGGCCCCACCGGAGGCTGAGCCTGCCCCAATTAAGGTATGAATTTCATCAATAAACAAGACCGAACCCGGTTTGCGGTCTAGATCTTTAAGAACGGCCTTAAGACGTTGTTCGAAATCGCCACGGTATTTTGTACCTGCCAGCAAAGCCCCCATATCCAACGCATACACCACGGTGTTTTGTAAAATATCAGGGATTTGTTTATTCACAATGCGTAAGGCTAAGCCCTCGGCAATAGCCGTTTTACCCACCCCTGCCTCGCCAACCAACAAAGGGTTGTTTTTACGACGACGGCACAGCACCTGAATAACGCGTTCAATTTCCTTGTCGCGCCCAATCAGAGGATCGATACGCCCCTGCTGAGCTAACGCATTTAAGTTATTGGTGTACTGATCTAAAGGCGACTTTTGCTCTTGGGGGCCAGGAGCCGACTGCATGGGAGCTTGCGGCTGCTCGGCAGGCTCTTGAAGTTTTTGTGCCAAGGGCTCGTGCGAAGCATTTTTAGCAATGCCATGCGACAAGTAATTAACCACATCAAGACGAGTGACGCCCTGCTGATGTAGGTAATAAATGGCATGCGAGTCTTTTTCGCCATACATAGCAACCAGCACATGGGCGCCAGTTACCTCGGTTTTAGTCGTAGAACTGGATGAAACATGCATAATGGCACGTTGTATAACGCGCTGAAAGCCCAACGTAGGCTGTGTATCGACTTCTTGGGAACCTTCGACCACAGGTGTGTTGTCCGCAATAAACTTACGTAGATGCTGGCGTAGGACAGGAATATCCACAGAGCAAGCGCGTAGCACGTCGGCTGCCGCCGCATTGTCTAGTAAGGACAACAGCAAGTGCTCTACCGTGATAAATTCATGGCGTGCGGCACGAGCCTCGACAAAGGCCATGTGTAGACTGACTTCTAATTCTTCGGAGATCATGTATCCTCCTTCACGGTAATAAAGGTTTCAATAACTTCTATAATAGTGCCAAAACGAAATATTTAAAGGTCTTCACCTAAAAATAACTTGTCTTTCACGCTTCGGACACTGGCTCCATAATACACTTCAAAGGATGTTGCTCGGTTTGGGCCAGCAGATGAACCTGCTGAATACGAGTTTGAGCAATGTCCTTCGGATAGATACCACAGACTCCTCGACCTTGGTAGTGAATAGTCAGCATGATCTGCTCAGCCTCTTCGGCTGTTTTGTGGAAAATACCCATTAAGACACCCACTACGAACTCCATAGTAGTGAAATCATCATTGAGCATAATCACCTTGTAAAAAGGAGGCGGCTTGACGTCTACCTTTTGCTCTTCTTTTAACTCATTTTCATTAATTGTGATATTTAAGCTCATAATTAAATACTAGGTAATTTCCATAGTTGACGGGTATATACTATATTCAGCATTATATAAGTAACCCTGATTGATATTCATAACATTTCAATATAGGATTACAAGTAGAAATCAAATGATTTCTACTGTTTTTTTTATTTAAATCGTCAAGAGGCAGTTAGCATGTCTGATACAATTCTCTCTAGTGGGGACAGCCCTCAACTATCCGGAACAGTTAAATGGTTCAACGATGCCAAGGGCTTTGGCTTCATCACCCCTGATCAAGGCGGAGAAGACCTATTTGCACATTTTTCGTCCATTCAAATGAATGGTTTTAAAACGCTTAAAGAAGGCCAAAAAGTTCTTTATGAAGTCGCACAAGGTCCAAAAGGTCAGCAGGCACTGAACATTACGTCAGCCTAACTCCTCTTAAAAATCAACGAATTAAAATAATATGGTAACAATACTTACAGGGCGATCTCGCCCTGTTTTTTATTTAATAATTGCGTTAATTATATTAACTTTTTCTAACTATAGTTTTGCATATACAAATAACAAAAAGATAGATTTAGAAATAAATAATTACTCAATTCAAGCAGAAGTCGCCGATACCGAGTCAAATCGAGCACAAGGCCTTATGTTTAGGCAACAGTTAGCCACTAATAGCGGCATGCTGTTTGTATTTGAGCAATCGGGTCTGCCCTGCTTTTGGATGAAAAACACGCCCCTTAATCTTAGCATTGCTTTCATCACAGACAAGGGAGTCATCACTAATATAGAACATATGCAAGCACAAAGCCTAGATGGCCATTGTCCCGTTGCGCCTATTCGCTATGCTTTAGAAATGAAGCAAGGGTGGTTTGAGGGAAAAGCCAAAGCGGGAGATACCGTGCATGGGTTGCCCATGTAACGTCCATACCAAAGGACGGTACGAGGGGGGGCCATGCGCCCCCTCGATAAAACTAATTAAACACGCTCAAGAATAATAGCAATCCCTTGGCCTACCCCAATGCACATGGTGCAAACGGCGTAACGACCACCACTGCGCTGCAGCTGATTCACAGCAGAAAGCACTAAACGTGCGCCACTCGCCCCCAAGGGATGGCCTAACGAAATAGCACCACCATTGATATTTACACGAGGATCATCATCCGCCAAACCCAACCCACGCAGCACTGCTAATCCTTGGGCTGCAAAGGCTTCATTTAGCTCAATGACATCCATTTGATCTAACGTTAAGCCTGCTACCTTTAATGCTTTCCGTGTGGCGGGCTCTGGACCTATGCCCATCACACGAGGCTCTACCCCAGCATTTACCATAGCGACCACACGGGCTTTAGGAGTAAAACCGTGTTTTTTAGCTGCCGCCTCGGAAGCGACTATTAACGCCGCTGCCCCATCATTGACGCCAGAAGCATTGCCTGCCGTAATGGTGCCATCTGCACGCACAATAGGACGTAATTTAGCCAAAGCCTCTAGGGTAGTTTCACGTGGGTGCTCGTCCACATCTACACGAACAGGGTCACCACGACGTTGCGGTACAAAAACAGGGGTGATTTCCTCGGACAAAACACCGGATGCCTGCGCTTGAGCCGTGCGCTGTTGGCTACGTAAGGCAAATGCGTCTTGGTCTTCGCGAGAAATAGCAAACTGATCAGCCACATTTTCTGCCGTCTCTGGCATGGAGTCCACACCGTACTGGGCTTTCAACAAGGGGTTGATAAAACGCCAACCAATAGTGGTGTCATAGACAGCGTTATCACGGCTAAATGCCGAACTAGCTTTGGGCATCACAAAAGGCGCACGACTCATGCTCTCAACGCCCCCAGCTAAAATGAATTCAGCATCACCTGCGCGAATAGCGCGTGCGGCAGAACCAATGGCGTCTAGGCCTGAGCCACACAAACGGTTGATGGTCATTCCTGGTACATCAATAGGCAAACCAGCGAGCAAAGCCGACATACGCGCTACGTTACGGTTATCTTCCCCTGCTTGGTTGGCACAGCCATACAGCACATCATCCAACTGACTCCAGTCTACATTGGGATAACGCTCCATCAGTGCTCGCAAAGGAACTGCGCCTAAGTCATCGGCACGGACCTGTGACAAACTGCCGCCATAACGCCCGAAGGGGGTACGCAATCCATCACAAATATACGCTTCACTCATAATGCCTCCAAAATAATATGATTCAAATTAATTGAATTTTAAACCTAAACAGTATCATTAAATAAAGTTTAGTCGAAGTGACTGATTTATGGCCATATTTCGTACTAGCAATAACCCTTAGTCAACAAAAAAGGCCCTGCATGAAAACAGGGCCTTTAGCGCTAAAACAGAGGGCAAACTGCCACTAAGTATTAAGCAAAGTTTTTGCTGGCAAAATCCCAGTTAACCAATGCCCAGAAATTTTCTAGGTATTGGGGACGAGAGTTGCGTGTGTCGATGTAGTAAGCGTGTTCCCATACATCACAGGTCAACAAAGGCTGATCGTCTGTCGTAATAGGCGTACCGGCATTGCTGGTGTTAACGATGTCTAAAGAACCATCGGCTTTTTTGACTAACCAAGTCCAACCAGAACCGAAGTTACCTGCAGCAGATTTGTTGAATTCTGCTTTGAAGCCATCAACACTACCCCATTTAGCAGCAATTGCATCTGCCAAAGCACCAGTAGGCTCGCCACCACCGTTAGGGGATAAGCTATTCCAGTAGAAAGTGTGGTTCCAGACTTGGGCTGCGTTGTTAAACACACCACCTGAAGACTTCTTGACGATGTCTTCGAGGCTATCGTCGGCCATATCGGTGCCTTCGATGAGGTTGTTTAGGTTGGTGACGTAAGTTTGGTGATGCTTACCGTAGTGGTACTCTAGAGTTTCTTTAGAAATACGAGGCTCTAGTGCGTCTAGGGCGTAAGGTAATGCAGGAAGGGTAAAAGCCATGTTTAATTCCTTCTAAGTTTATGCTTAATAGCGTTACGGTTTAAGTTTAAAGCAAGTCATGCTTTTGTTTTAACTTAACATGCAGATGACCATGCGCCAACTGCACATGTAAGGATTCATTAAGAGTTGTCTGTAATGCGTTTTTAATAATCGCGCCCTGTGGGTTACGTACAATAGCATAACCCCGTTCGAGCACGGCATTTGGATTTAATACCTGTAACGTTTGCTGTGCTAAAACCAAGCGCTGTTGCTGCTGTTTGAGTTGTTGCTCGGTTGATTGTAACAAACGTCCTTGTAGCTCGTGCAAACGATGTTGCGCATACGCGGTATTAGGACCACTATGCTGCAAGCGATGGGAGACATGCTGCAAACGCTGACGCTGTGACGTCACAGATAAAGTCCGTGCTAACCGCTGCACCATCGAATGCCACTGCTGTCTCATATGGGCTACGCGCTGCTGTGGCGACTGCAAGCGACCAAACGCATGATCTAAACGCAATCCTGACCTGTCGATAATTCTAGCTTGAGCTTGGTGTAGGCGGCGTAATACCCCTAACAAATCGGCGTTACTTTGTTGCCAACTTTGGCAGCAAAGCTCGGCGGCAGCCGTAGGAGTCGGTGCACGCATATCTGCCACGAAATCAGCAATGGTAAAATCGGTCTCGTGGCCTACTCCGCTAATAATTGGAATAGGACTGGCATGGATAAGACGCGCTAAACGCTCGTCGTTAAAGCTCCATAAATCCTCTAAACTACCGCCACCTCGAACTAACAAAATGGTTTGCACTGCTTGGTCAGCAATGGCTTGTCCTAAAGCACTACACAGCTGATCGGCAGCCTCGGCCCCCTGCACAGCGGCAGGGTATACATAGACCTCTACATGGGGAGCGCGTCGCTGCATAGTGGTCAGCACATCACGCAATGCCGCGGCAGCCAGTGAGGTCACCACCCCGATACGCCTAGGGGTATGAACCAAAGGTAAACGTTGCGCAGGATCAAACAGCCCCTCGCTAGTTAGCTTGGCTTTGATGCGTTCGAATTCAGCATGCAAGTCACCCAAACCCACTCGCTCTAGACTATCGACCTGCAGTTGATAATCACCCCGCGGCTCGTATAAGCTAACAGCCGCATAAAAACGGTATTTTTCGCCCGTTTTAGGTATGAAACCTACTCGCATCGCTCGACCACGGAACATCACGGCCTTAACCGACGCCCCCTCGTCTTTGATAGTGAAGTACCAGTGTCCAGAAGCCGCTTGAGTGAAATTTGAAATTTCACCTTGTACCCAAATTCGTCCCACTTGTTGCTCTAAGATAAGCGCCACTTGGCGATTGAGCTGTGTTACGGTTAGGGTGTTTGGAGATGCATTTGCGCTAGAATACAACCTGGTCCTCCGCCATGAAATGAGCAAAAATTGTACAACCCAGTACCATGCCGCTTGAACGCGGCTTTGCCGCCGTTACGCATTGGGTTATCCACAGAATATGTGGATAACACCTAAAGCATCGCTATGGCACGTCGTTTTACACTAAAATAGACTCCCCACGATCAGATAAAGGAATCGCTTGTGCTGAGCATTATTCAGGCCGCAGGTTGGCCCATTTGGTTTTTATTACTGTGTTCCATTATTGGACTCGCTCTTATTATAGAGCGCGCTTTTAGTTTGCGCAGCGCAAAAATCATAGACCTTCGTTTACGCGACCAAGCCTACGAGCTAGCACAGCAACCCACTCTGCTACCCGAGCAAATTCAACGCCTAAATCAAGGCAGCCCCTTGGGTCAGCTTTATGCCAGTCTACTCGAAAACCGTCACGCCGCCGAAGCCACCCGGCGCCAAGCTGCCGAGGAAATTGGCTCTACCATTCACTTTCAACTGAATCGCTATTTACCTGCTTTGGGTACCGTCGCGGTGGTGGCTCCCTTGCTAGGACTCTTTGGCACAGTCGTAGGCATGATTGAGATCTTCTCGGCTTACTCTCCACAAGGCAGCGACCCCACTCTCTTGGCCAATGGCATTGCCATGGCGCTTTATAATACAGGATTTGGTATTTTGATTGCGGTACCCGCCTTGGTTTTTCACCGCTACTATCGCTCCCGCGCCGACTATTTACTCAATAGTCTAGAAATCGAATCCAGTCGCTTCAACCGCTTTATAGATCAAGTAGCATGAATTTCAGACGCCGACGCGACACTTCTACCGATCAGCTCGTCCTCGACTTTATTCCCCTGATCGATATTTTGTTAGTGGTGCTCATTTTCATTACCGTCACCACTACTTTTTCTCGCGTTCAAGAAATTCCCGTCAACCTACCCAGTGGCAGCTCCCAAGTCCTGTCAAGCGAAAGCCAAGTGCTAGCTATTAGTCAAGACGGTCAATATGCGCTAAATGGCCGCTTTTTAAGTCAGAACGAACACAGTCTGGCCGATGCGCTTGCCGCCCTACAGGATAAAAGCGCCCTACTGATTTACGCGGACGCCAATGCGCGTCACGCCACCGTGGTTCACGCACTCGAATCCGCACGCTCTGCGCAGTTCGACAAAATTAGTTTTGCCACCCAAGAATGAGTTTACGCGCCTCTATCGAGCACTGGCTCCACCAACAATGGGCTAAACGTGGCCTATATAGCTGGCTACTTAGACCTCTTAGCCGTCTGAGCGGCTTATACATACAGTACAAAAAAAACCAACCGCGTACCCCCTTACCTACATCGCGCCCTCCTATTATTATCGTGGGCAATGTGATCGTAGGGGGTGCAGGCAAAACACCCGTAGTTTTAGCCCTCTGCCATTATTTACAAGCCCAAGGTTGGACACCCGGTCTGATTAGTCGAGGCTACGGCGTCACCATTGGCGACTCGCCTTTAGTTGGTCAAGGCCAACTCGATGCCCAACGCTATGGCGATGAACCCAGTTTACTAGCACAACAAAGCGGTGCACCTATTGCAGTCCACCCAAAACGTGTCAATGCCGTGCTTGCCCTGATGCAACACTACCCTCAGGTCGATGTCATTATTGCCGATGACGGCTTGCAACATCAGGCTTTAGAACGTGACCTAGAGATCATTGTCCAAGACCAACGCGGCATAGGGAATGGTCTAGTCTTGCCAGCAGGGCCTTTGCGCGAACCTCCCGCTCGTCTGGCTCAAGCTGATTGGTTGATTACGCAAAGCCCCTATAACCAACCCTTGCCCCAGACGCCGCATCCGACTGACATCGAGCGTTGCATACGTATGCAATTGCAGGCAGCTCGATTTGAGCAGCTAATCAGCGGCCAGAGTCTATCAACTCACGACTGGTTGCAACACCACAGCGCACACAGCCATGCTGCAGTCGCCGCTATTGGCCAACCCGATCGCTTTTTTCACATGTTGAAAAACTTGGGCTTGCAGCTAGAGACTCAGCTCGCCTTACCCGACCACGCTCAATTTAGCGCCTCCACCTTTAGTCAATTAAAGGCGAATTTAATACTAATTACTGCCAAAGATGCCGTAAAATGTAAGCAAATTACCGATTCACGTATTTGGGTAGTGCATGTAGAGCCTGAATTTACACCCTCGACGTGGCTAGAAGCGCTTTGTCAGCAACTGACTCAGTTAACCCAAGCCCGCACCCCCTCACTCTAGAGATACATTATGGATTCCTACTTATTTGATGTCTTGGTTTGCCCTCTTTGCAAAGGCAAACTAGAACGCAAAGACGAGCAGCTCATTTGTCGCCAAGACCAACTGGCCTTCCCCATTCGTGATGGCATTCCCGTCATGCTAGAAAGCGAAGCTTCTCCTGTTACCAATAACTAGCCTTATGTCTTTCATCGCTATTATTCCTGCTAGGCTCGCCTCGACTCGGCTCCCCAATAAACCGTTGGCCGACATTATGGGCAAGCCCATGGTCATACGCACCGCCGAACAAGTGCAAAAAACGGCAGCAAAAGCCGTCTACATTGCGACTGACAGCCAGCAAGTCATAGACATCGCCCAGCACTACGGTCTACAAACTCTGCTGACTCAAGCTGACCACCCTACGGGTACGGACCGCTTAGCTGAGGCCGTCGATCTACTGGGCCTGATGGATAGCGAGATTATTGTCAATATTCAAGGCGATGAGCCGTTAATCCAACCGCAGCTCATCGAGGCCGTAGCCAATCTATTGCACCAGCAACCCAATGCTGCCATTGCGACGGTGGCTACGCCCTACACCTCAGACGAGTCTTTTTTTGATCCCAATAGCGTCAAGGTAGTGTGTGGCCTCAGTGGCCAAGCGCTTTATTTCTCCCGAGCCCCTATCCCGTGGGCCCGAGATGCGCTACAACAGCAGCCCAAGCGTATCGCGGCTGGGCTTACCCCTTTGCACCATATTGGAATCTACGCGTACCGCGCATCTTTTTTACGCCAGTTCCCTAATTTAGTGCGCGGCCCCCTAGAAAACTTCGAGTCACTCGAGCAACTACGTGCTCTTGAAAATGGCTATAGCATCAGTGTGTATGTCACCCCCGATGCACCAGCCTTAGGCGTAGATACGCCTGCCGACCTAGATAAGGTACGCGAAATTTTTAAAAATCGGTTATAAACGAGGTTTTGCCTATTCAATTTGAGTCCTCTATGGATGCTTTGACAGCGCTTGAGGGCTCCAATTCGATAGGCTGAATTTATTTTTACAGGTATTTAGGAGAACTTCATCATGCGCCTGATTCTATTAGGGCCTCCCGGTGCAGGCAAAGGCACTCAAGCCGCTTACGTCATCGAAGCATTTGGTATTCCCCAAATCTCTACTGGCGACATGTTACGCGCTGCCGTTAAAGCGCAAACTCCCCTAGGCATTGAAGCCAAAAAAATCATGGATGCGGGTCAACTCGTTTCCGACGAACTCATTATTGGCTTGGTCAACGACCGTCTTACGCAAGATGATTGTGCTCAAGGCTACCTGTTCGATGGTTTCCCTCGCACTATTCCTCAAGCTGACGCCCTAAAAGCAGCCAATGTAGCGCTAGATTACGTCATTGAAATTGACGTACCTGCCGAACAAATCATTGAGCGCATTAGCGGTCGTCGCGTACACCCTGAAAGCGGTCGTTCTTACCACGTCGTGTTCAATCCTCCTAAAGTAGAAGGCAAAGACGACATTACCGGCGAAGACCTGATCCAACGTGACGACGACAAAGAAGACACCGTTCGCAACCGTCTAGACGTCTATCAAAATCAAACACGTCCACTGGTTGACTACTATTCCAGCTGGGCTGCTTCTGGCGACAGCAATGCTCCTAAATACATTCGCGTCGAAGGTGTGGGCAGCGTAGAAGAAATCCGTGATCGTGTTTTGGCTGCTTTAAAATCCTAATTTGCTCTTAATCAAATCCGGCTTATGGCCGGATTTTTATTGTGAGGTTATGTATGGAAATCAAAGACAAAGTCTTTATTGTAACGGGTGGTTCCTCTGGTCTAGGTGCAGGCACCGTACGTATGTTGGTACAGCATGGCGCCAAGGTCGTCATTGCCGACATACAAGACGAGGCGGGCCAACAACTCGCTGCCGAGCTAGGACAATGCTATGTTCATACCGATGTAACCAATGCCGCTGATGCGCAACAGACCATTGACCAGGCGCTACGCCTTGGCCCTCTCTATGGCCTCGTTAATTGCGCTGGAGTCGCCCCTGCTGCCCGCATCGTAGGTCGAGAAGCCCCTCACGACCTAGACCTCTTTCAACAAGTCGTCTCTATTAATTTAATTGGCACATTCAATATGTGTCGTCTAGCCGCTTTTGCTATGAGCAAAAACCCACCTCTAGACACCGGAGAACGTGGCGTTCTCATCAATACAGCCTCGGTAGCGGCCTTTGATGGTCAAATTGGTCAGGCGGCGTATGCCTCGTCCAAAGCCGCCGTTGCTGGCATGACACTTCCTATTGCCCGCGACCTCGCCCGACTAGGCATTCGTTGTGTTACTATTGCTCCCGGTATTTTTGCTACGCCCATGATCTTTACCATGCCTCAAGAAGTCCAAGACTCTTTGGCAGCCAGCATTCCTTTTCCTTCTCGTCTAGGCCGACCTGAAGACTTCTCTAAACTGGTTTTCAGTATTATCGACAACGAAATGATTAATGGTGAAACCATTCGTTTAGATGGAGCGATCCGAATGGCACCCAAATAACTATGAGTTTATTGCGCTCTGCCGCTACGATTAGTAGTCTAACTTTACTATCGCGCATTACTGGTTTAGTGCGCGATATTTTAATTGCTCGCAGCTTTGGTGCGGGCCCGCTAAGCGATGCCTTTTGGGTTGCTTTTCGTATTCCCAACCTCCTTAGACGTTTATTTGCCGAGGGCGCTTTTTCTCAAGCCTTTGTGCCTATTCTTAACGAGGTACGCAGCCAAGGCTCTGAAAAAGAAGTTAAGCTACTCTTGGATCGTGTCGCCTTGGCCTTAACTAGCGTGGTTATGCTCATCACCTTATTGGGCATGCTCGCTACTCCATGGGTCGTCAGCGCCATGGCTAGCGGCCTAACCGCAGCCGCCAAACAATCGGAATTTGAAGCCGCCGTCTGGATGACGCGCGTCATGTTTCCCTATATTGTCTGTATGTCCTTGGTGGCCTTAGCCTCCGGTGTACTCAATACGTGGAGCCGCTTTGCGGTACCCGCCTTTACTCCGATCTTGCTAAATCTGGCGATGATCTTAGCCAGTGTGTTCGCTGCCCCCTATTTTGATCCGCCTATTTACGCCCTAGCGATCGGTGTTGTTGTAGGCGGCTTGGCTCAGCTTAGCGTGCAATGGGCCGCCCTAGCACGCCTAGGTCTCATGCCACGCTTTTCTTGGCGTGTGCACCAAGCATGGGCAGACCCTTTGGTTAAACGCGTGGTCAAACAAATGTTACCCGCTATTTTAGGGGTATCAGTGGCTCAGCTTTCCCTACTGATCAATACCAACATTGCCACCTGGCTAGAGTCCGGCAGCGTTACGTGGTTGTCTTTTGCCGATCGCCTAATGGAGTTCCCGACGGCTTTATTAGGAGTGGCTTTAGGAACCGTGTTACTGCCCAAACTATCAGCTGCCCACGCCGAAGATGATCAAACCCGCTATCAGGCGTTATTAGATTGGGGCTTACGATTGGTCGTTATGCTAGGCGTACCGGCCGCTATCGGCTTAGCTTTGCTTAGCGAAGGGCTAGTCGCCACTTTATTTAACTATGGGCAATTTAACGCCAACGATGTGACCCAAACTCAAACCGCGGTCATTGCCTATGCCGTCGGTTTGTTAGCTCTGCTCGCCATTAAAATCTTAGCTCCAGCTTTTTATGCCCGCCAAGACATCAGAACACCGGTGCGCATCGCTATTTTCGTCCTCGTTTTGACTCAAGTCATGAATCTATTTTTAGTGCCAACCCTAGCTCATGCGGGTTTGGCACTGTCTATTGGGCTTGGTGCTAGCATTAATGCGTTATGTTTATTGTATTTATTGCATAAACGCCACATTTATCGCCCCCAAGCAGGCTGGCTCCGGTTTATACTACGGTTATTCCCTGCACTTGCTGTGATGACCTCTATCTTGTTAATGGCGAACCATCACATAGATTGGATCGCCCTAGCACACGCACCGTGGTTACGCGCCTTATATCTATTTTTACTTGTGGGTATTTGTGCAGCATGTTACGGTTTTATCCTTATTGTATTTGGCTTTAGACTGCGTGACTTTACAAAGCCGCGCCCCTAATATATAGTATTAGTCTTTGCCAATTAAACCTTTTTCAATTAAATACTAACTATGGCTAATTCAGCACAAGCACGTAAACGCGCCCGTCAATCCGTAGCGCGCAACTCTCACAACGCCAGCATGCGCTCCATGATGCGCACTTCCATCAAACGCGTACGCCAAGCTATCGACGCTGGTGACCAAACCGCTGCTAACGAAGTTTTCCGTAAAGCAGCTAGCGTTATTGATCGCGTTGCTGACAAAAACATCATCCACAAAAACAAAGCTGCTCGTCACAAGAGCCGTCTAGCCGCTGCCATCAAGGCAATGGCCGCCTAAATCGGCTAGGTTTAATTGGCCGAGACAGCGTAGCCTTTACAGGCGATCAAAAAAGGGTGCATTTAGCACCCTTTTTTTTGGTGTAGTCAAACCTGAAAAATCAAGCTACTACAAAAAAAGCAGCCCACGCTGCCTAATCCATTGCTACGCCAGAAGTTCGCAAATCGTTGTCTTTAGCAAAACCGCACACAAATTTCCATGCCAGAGGCTCTAGGTCTCGGAGTCTAGGGTCTACGACCACACACCTTACTCCATCAATTAGACGCGGCACCACATAAGGCGAATAAGTGAACGGGCCACCGGCTGAACCGGCTGGTCTATACTGAGAAAGCACCCCTGCTAAACGCTCGGCCCAATCGCTGGGTCGGAAACGTTGACCTGAGTTAGTAGTGCCATGAATTACAAGCATTATCGACATAGAATTCCAAGAATAAACAACCTGTGACTGCAAAAACTCCACAGCAACATTGTAGCCTATTGCACTGAATCCACCTACTTTGATTTACAGCCTTAGAACACGGGGCGGGACTAGGCGGATCTCTGACTTTGCACTATTATATAAAATTGGCTTACTTTTTTTTGCTAAGGTTTTGTATGAACGCTCCGGCACCTATACGGCACTATCTACAGTTTAATGACTTGTCTAAAGACGAAACACTCTATCTGCTTAATCGCGCCCGCCTTATCAAAGAGCGCTTCAAGCGCTACGAGCCACACCTTACTCTGCACGACCGCACCCTAGCGATGGTATTTGAAAAAGCCAGTACCCGTACTCGTGTCTCTTTTGAGGCAGGCATGTACCAAATGGGCGGCTCCGTCATTCACCTTACCACAAATGACTCTCAGCTCGGACGCTCCGAGCCCATCGAGGATACCGCTCGTGTTATTTCACGTATGGTTGACCTCATTATGATTCGCACTTTTGGTCAAGAGCGTATCGAGCTATTCGCCAAACATTCTCGCGTGCCTGTTATTAACGGTCTCACTAACGAATACCACCCTTGTCAAATCCTCGCTGACATTTTCACCTTTACAGAGCACCACGGCTCTATTCAGGGCAAAACCGTAGCATGGATAGGTGACGGCAACAACATGGCCTACACATGGCTACAAGCCGCCCAAATGCTAGGGTTCAAGCTACACATTTCCTCTCCACAGGGCTACACCCTAGACCCGGCCCTTATCGGCAACCCAGATCCGTCCGTCTTCCAGGAATTCGATGACCCCATGGAAGCCTGCAAGGGCGCTCATTTGGTCACTACCGACGTCTGGACCAGCATGGGCTTCGAAGAAGAAAACGAAGTACGCCGCAAGGCCTTTGCCGATTGGTGCGTGGACGAAGACATGATGGCTGTAGCGGCTCCCGATGCCTTATTCATGCATTGCTTACCGGCTCACCGTGGCGAAGAAGTCACCGCCGAAGTCATTGATGGCTCCCAAAGCGTGGTCTGGGACGAAGCCGAAAACCGCATGCACGTTCAAAAAGCATTGATGGAATTTTTATTAGTTGGCCAGCTGGACAGCTAACTACACAAAATAAAGCACGTTTAGAGCGCGTTTTCGATAAAGGCTGATCGGGGGCATGGCCCCCTCTCACAATCTGCCTCTACGCCCATGATGTAATGATGATTGGGGGGGCATACCCCTCATAAAAAAAGGAGCCGTAAGGCTCCTTTTTTTATTTGTCGTTTTTCAACTGAGGCAGTGATAAGCCTTCGGCAGGAGCCAAGAGGCCTGCTTTAGTGTAAGTGAAGAGCTTGTCACGGGTATCAACGATGTCTAGATTACGCATAGTAAGCTGACCAATACGATCACGAGGAGTGAAAGTATCATCACCCTCTTTTTCCATGGTGAGACGCTCGGCGCGATAGGTTAGATTATCGGATTCGGTGTTCAAGATAGAGTAGTCATTACCACGACGTAGCTCTAAAGTGACCTCGCCCGTAATAGCACGAGCCACCCAACGCTGCGCGGTTTCACGTAGCATAATGGCTTGTGGATCAAACCAACGACCTTGGTACAACAAGCGACCTAAACGCAAACCGTTAATACGGTATTGCTCGATGGTGTCTTCGTTGTGAATACCAGAAACCAAACGCTCGTATGCAATGTGCAACAAAGCCATACCTGGGGCTTCGTAGATACCACGGCTTTTAGCTTCGATAATACGGTTTTCAATTTGATCGCTCATACCCAAACCATGACGACCACCAATACGGTTGGCCTCGAGCATGAGCTCGACCTGATCGGTGAACTCAACACCGTTCAAGGCAACAGGTACCCCTTCGTGAAAACGCACAGTGACTTCCTCTTTGGGGATCACAACGTCATCACGCCAAAAAGGCACACCCATAATAGGCTGCACAATATGCATACCCGAGCTGAGGTATTCTAAGTCTTTGGCCTCGTGTGTAGCACCCAACATATTGGAGTCAGTAGAGTACGCTTTTTCGGCAGACATTTTATAGTCAAAGCCATACTGAGTCATGTACTCGGACATTTCAGAACGACCGCCTAGCTCGTCAATAAACTGCTGGTCTAGCCAAGGCTTGTAAATTTTAAGCTGAGGATTAGTTAACAAACCGTAGCGATAGAAACGCTCGATATCGTTACCCTTGTAGGTGCTACCGTCACCCCAAATATTGACATCGTCTGCTTTCATAGCGGCTACAAGCATAGTGCCGGTGACAGCACGACCAATTGGTGTGGTGTTAAAGTAAGTCACACCCGCAGTCGTAATATGGAAAGCCCCACTTTGCAAGGCAGCAATACCTTCGGCTGCTAACTGCTGGCGACAATCAATTAAACGTGCTTTTTCAGCACCGTATTCGAGTGCTTTTTTAGGAATGGCCTCGTAGTCTGACTCGTCCGGCTGACCCAAGTTAGCTGTATAAGCATAAGGAATGGAGCCTTTGTTGCGCATCCATAAAATTGCAGCACTGGTGTCTAGCCCACCAGAGAAAGCGATACCAACCTTTTGGTTGACCGGAATGTTCTCTAGAATAGTTGTCGTCATAATGAGTCCAAGTACACAATATATAAATTAATCCATCTATTATATCCCTCATTACAAAGGCTTTCAGCAAAGAATGTTATTCTTAGAGTCTTTGCCCATTGAATCGACACTTATGCCTGAAATTCATATCGCTGCAGCCATTATCCTGAATGAACACGGCCAAATGCTGCTGGTTCGCAAGAAAAACACCCAACGCTTCATGCAAGCAGGTGGTAAAATCGAAGCTAACGAAAGCCCTTTGCAAGCTATACTGCGCGAACTCGATGAAGAAATCCAAATTCAGCCTGATCCCAGCAGCTTGTATTACCACGGCCACTTCAGTGCTCCTGCGGCCAACGAGCCCAATCATACGGTTTCTGCCCATCTCTATCAGTTAACATGGCATAATCCCATACACATAGCAGCAGAAATCGAAGAAGCCGTCTGGCTGTCACCTCAAGACGCCCTAGACACCTTGGCTCTGGCTCCGCTAACCGAACACACTATTATTCCGTTATTGATTTAGGCTCCAGAGAGCATGAACACACATACTACCCAAACTACGCATTGCTTTACTCTGCAACAGTTACGCGCAGCAACCCAAGCCGGCGGCGTAGCTGGCGTGTCCCTAAAAGCCCAAGGCAGTGGCTTTTATATTCAAATTCAGCTGCGCACTGGACAACACGCCGTTTTGGTCACTGCTCGGAGTCGTTCACCTCGTATGTTTAAAAACCCCGCTCAGTCCTTTGGGGTGCTTAAACGCGTCGGCATTGTAACGGGCAGCTTTGATGTCACGCATTACGCCCCCGAACAACAGCCCACCAACGACACCAAACAAAAAGAAAAAGTCAGCGCTCCCAAGGTCACCAAAGCCCCTCGAGCCAAAAAAGCGCCCGTTGTTACGCCCACCCCTGTCGCTGCTAGCACCCCCTCTGCCGCCACGCAACCTGCCGTAGCGCCAACCATACCCGCGCCAGCACTCGCAGTCACACCCAAACCCAAACCAAGCCCAGAGCCTGCTCCTAGCGTGCTCAATGAACCCGAGAAAAACGACCTCTCTTTGGGAATACAGCAGTCTTTAATCTAAGACGAGCATTACAAAAGGGGCCTGTGGCCCCTTTTTACTATTACGCAATATATTTAGGCAAACCTCTATATCGCTTGGGGCCTAAGTGGCAATACCCCTAATAAGTAGTCCATTAGCTCTTTAACGGGCGCAATCCGTTTTCCAAAAGGCAAGACCTCGGAGCCGCGGAAAAACAAGCCACGTGCTATATCGCCCACCAACGCATAACCTAACTGCCTATCTATACAAAACTGCCCGCTTTTGGCTACGCCATCACGTAAACCACAAAAGGCCAAACAATCAAAACCCTCTGAGCAATCTCGAGGCGTGGCAACCTGTTGCAGTTTAGACTCTTTGTGCAAGTAGGAATCCAACCAAGGAGTACGTACCGCACGTGCTGGCAAGCCAGCCACGCTCATGAAAGTGACAATGTCGTCTGGCTCGGCCTGCACCAAGACCTGTTTAAAGTTAGGGTGTGCATCCCCTTCTTCGGTAACGGCAAAAGCGCTACCCAACTGCACGGCACTGGCACCGGCGGCCAATAACTGCTGTACCTGCTCGGGTCGGTGAATACCCCCAGCTACAATTAACGGTATAGGCGCTAAGTCCATTTTTTCGAATACGGCAGTCGTTTGCTGTAGTGCGACCTCAAATTGATAGTTGTCATTGTCCATATTCCCCAAATCAGCCAAACCTAAATGGCCAGCTGCAAACTTGGGGCTTTCAATCACAATGGCATCAGGCAAGCGATTTTTACGTTGCCATTTGCGCAAAACCAGCTGGATGCCTCTGGCATCAGACAAAATAGGAATTAATGCGACATCAGGGTAATCAGCGGCTAAATCGGGAAGATCTAAAGGCAGTCCTGCACCGACCACAATGGCATCCGCACCACTTTCACACGCTTGTCGCACGTACTCAGGATAGGCTTCAACAGCCTTCATGATGTTTACCGCAATCGCTCCTCGCCCTTGAGATAAGGCCTTGGCCGCTTTAATTTCACGGTCTAGCGCAATTAAATTACACTCGTTAATGGTGGCTTTAGAGGAGTCCTGAGCGCAGCGCTGCATCAGATCAGCATGGTGGCGGCGTAAATCTACGCTGGAAATCGTTCCCAAACCACCTAGTTGAGCCACGGAGCCCGCCAAGCGGTGTGCTGAAACCCCTACTCCCATACCCCCTTGCACTACGGGCAAAAGCGCTTTGTTTTTAAGAGTGAAATGTTGTGTGTGAATACTATGCACTGTGAGTCCTTCCAATAACAAATACTGAAGACTCACTATGCCCCCAAAAACAAAGAGCGACCTTAACATGGGTCAAGGTCGCTGCATTTAGTCTGCTATTTTGGCAAAGGGATTAATACATGCCATGAAAAACAGCGTCTTCGGGGCCTATATGTGAAGGGGGGCTCCAGGTCACATCGCGCATCGAATGTTGAACTAAATTCTCTACCCCTAACAACACAGCAAAAATAGCCATTCGTACTGGAATACCATTATCTGCTTGGCGGAAAATCGCTAAGCGTGGGTCGTGATTTAGATCTATGCTTAGGTCATGCGCATCATCACGACTGTCCCGTGGCAACGGGTGCATAATGATGACGTCTTCTTTGCCATATTGATCCAACAAGGCTTTATTAATTTGGAAGTCGGCACTGTAACCTTCGAGCTGCTCATCACTAAAACGTTCTTTTTGCACTCGAGTCGCATAAATAACATCCGCCCCTTTGATGCTAGTCATCGAGTTGGACTGCTCAATAACGTGATTTCCCCGTAAAGCCACCTGCTCAATAATATCTGCCGGCATTTCTAGGCCTGGGGGGGAAATAAGCGTGAAGGTTAAGCCCTTGTACAGGGCAAGCATTTTCATCAAGGAGTGCACCGTACGACCGTACTTAAGGTCGCCCGTAATGGCTATATGCGCGCCATCAAGCAATTTCCCTAATCGAGAAAACTCGGTCAAAATCGTGTAGAGATCGAGCAAGGCTTGGCTGGGGTGTTCGCCCGCCCCATCGCCACCATTGACCACAGGAATATTGGTTGCGGCAGCAAATTCGGCTACCGATCCCTGCTCGGGGTGACGGATGACCATCGCATCGACATAACCGCTCATGACCCGACTGGTATCGTAAATGGATTCACCTTTTGCCATAGAGGAAAAAGTAAATCCGGTGGTGTCACACACGGAACCACCCAAGCGACAAAAGGCAGCACCAAAGCTAACACGGGTACGGGTACTGGCCTCGAAAAATAAGTTACCCAATACCGCCCCCTCGAGCACTCGAGAGACTTTTTGACGACGGGCAATGGGTTGCATCATATCGGCGATGCGCACGAGCTCTTCGACGGACTCGCGAGTAAACTGATCAACGGAAATGAGCTGGTGCTTGCCATGAATGGCAATACGGTCGCGCAGAGGGCCACGCTGACTGTTTTGCGCATATTTTTCCAAGAGCGTCTCATTTTCTACGATTTCAGTGACAAATCGTTGGACGACTTCGGGCATACCTCGAAACTCTTGGGATCCCTCGGGCAACAACCATGTGTCTAAAGCCCGACGTTTAACCCCTATACGCGCTGCAAAAACATCTCGCGTCAAATTTAAGCGACGCATCGCATCGCGCAAAAAAACCTGTTGTGAAACAGCCATGAGTTAATTTCCTAAAAACATACGCAATGCGTACATTTTAAACCCAAAGCAGATGACAACTGGTTTTTTTGTGCAAATGATAACAAATAACGACAGTTTTACTGTGCGTCTTCGCCTGCAATAATTTGTGCAGCACGAATCGCGTTTTCACGGCTACCTACCATGAAAACCAAACGTCCTTCGGTGATGGGCTCGAGAAAGCCTGGAATAGCCAACAATGTGCCATCTACCACCAAGGCCAGGCGCTTGCCTGGGTTTTGTTCAGTAATACGGGCTAAACGATCCGTCGCCTGGGGGTTAAAATTGAGTGCCAATAAGCCTTCACCCGTTTCAGCTGTACCGGCTTCGACAGCAGATAAATCGCTGCGAGCTAAAAAAGCCTCGGGCTCTAGGTAAAGCACAGTGGCCTCATCAATCTGCACCTCAGCCCAAGTGGGTTGAGGAGTGGTATCAGCCAAAAACACCAACAACGGTGCAGCCATTTGGGCTTCGGGAGCGGACTGCGGTGTAGTCTGCTGAGGCACAGGGCTGGTCGCAGGAGGCGTGCTGGAAGCGGACTCGGGCGCATCTGCGGTTGGAGGCACAGTTTGACATGCAGCCAAAGCCACTAAAGCGACCGGCGCCAATAAACGACTAACAAGTTTTAAACTGGGCATAACTAATACCTTCCTCTTAAAAATAGCGATTTAACGCTTCAAGTGTAGCAATATCTCCGTTCCTACTCTATGCATTAATGCATAACTTAACAATTTCTCACTCGAATCCGCATTGTTTTTTCTAAAAAAGCAGTCTACTCTTAATTTACCGCTACTTAGCACTTTTTTACCGCTTTTTACCTACTATATGCACCCTAGCAACCTAGAGGAACTAGAAAAAACTCGCCAGCATTGCCAAAAGTTGGTGTCCAGACGTGCTTTGGTCTCTGCTGCGGCCGCTGTCATCCCTATTCCAGGGGTAGATGTCAGCACAGATGTGGCCTTGCTCTTGCAGCTTATCCCTACGATTAACGAACGTTTTGGACTTAGCCCCAAACAAATCGAAACCCTTAGTCCAGAATTAAAAAAAATCGTCGTGGTAGGTGGTGCTAACTTAGGGGTAGGGCTTTTGGGCAAAATGATTACGCCCCAACTTATTATTCAGCTCTTGCAGCGCCTTGGTTTAAAAAAACTGGCCGGCAAATACGCCACCAAATACGTTCCTCTTGTTGGTTCTGTCATTGCCTCTTCTATTAGTTATGCCGTGCTTCGCAAAGTAGGTAATCAACACATAGAGGAATGCTACAGCATTGCCCAACAACTACTACAAGCTAGCTCTACTGAACTCAGCACCTCTTCTATGGCAAAAGCCCCCTACTCAAAAAAATAGAGGGCTTTTCGGTCAAACAAGTCGATACGCCTACGCCATTTGCGTCAGTGTT
>CANQRK010000007.1 GCA_947626245.1 uncultured Paenalcaligenes sp.
AAAGCCGGGTTTTACACCAATGACCTTAAAAGGTTCGAGTCGATCGCCAACCGTTTTCATAAAGTTCCTTTCTATACATGAGTCAGATTAATTCTACCCGAATTAATGGCTTTTCCTAGAGGGTGAGCGAGCTTTTAGCTTAGGGATTTCGATACGTGCAGTGAGACCCTGATTAGGCATAGAGAGCAGTTCTAGGCGTCCGTCTACTTGGAGAAGCAGGCGTTCGACAATGGCTAAGCCTAATCCGGCACCGTTAACCCCCGTGCGTGCGAGCTCGCCTCGGGAAAATGGCCGTAATAAGCGGGGTACCTCGTGCTTGGCAATACCGACTCCTTGGTCTTGGACTTTGATTTCGATTAGGTTGCCTTTGGGTTGGGCGGAGAGGTGGATGTAGGCTTTGTCATCGGCAACGCTGCGACCATAACGTCGAGCATTTTCAATTAGGTTGCTAACGATGCGCTTTAGGTCGTTTTTGTCGATGCGTCCAAATAAATGGGGGGCAATATCCGCACTAAGCTCGCCGCCTAGGCCTTCGGTATGACTGCGTTCACGTTCGTATAAAGAGAGCAGGGCATGGCTGATATCAATGCCCTGTTCCGGGGCTTGATTGGCCGGGCGGGCGTACTCCATGAGCTGATCGATACTGTGATTAATTTGTGCTAGGTCTTCGTCAATGGCTTGGCGAGTGCTTTCACTCACATTGGATAGCTCGATTTCTAGACGCATGCGTGCTAGGGGCGTGCGTAAGTCGTGTGAAATACCCGCTAGCATAATTTCGCGGTCTGCCTCGGACTGACGAATATCGCGCATCATACGATTGAAGGCCATATTCATGTCTCGGATTTCAGACGGACCGCGCTCGGGTAAGGGGGCAGGGGTTTCACCTCGGGCGAGCTGGTGGGTGACTTGAGCCAATCGAGCCAAGGGTCGGTTGACAAAGCGCACACTAATGGCAGCACCTAAAAAAGACAAGAGCAAGGCAGTGAAAATCCAGCCTAACCATTCGGCTCCCGCAATTAGGCTGAGTTGTTCGCGATCGAATACCAACCAGTATTTTTGATCACCTAGATCAAAAGAAACCCACACGCCGGGTACGGCGTTAACGGACCACATGATGAGGGTATTGCTACCTAAGTCTTTGCGAACTTGTTCAGAGACTTTGCTCCAGTAAATGGAGTCTTGAATGGGCTCGAGCACATCGTCGGGCTCACGAGGCTGAATACGCAGGCTTTCTTTGGTGGCTAGATCGAGCAGTAAAGCAGGATGCTGGTCGGGAGGTGCGTAGTTGAGTGCTGAGCGCGTGATACTGACGGAGGTGGAGACACGCTGTGCCATTTGCAATGCACGAGGGCCGGCCTCGATAGAAAAGAAAATTTGTAGCCAAATACCAAAACTGAGACCCATTAAACCGAGTAGCAGAAAAAAGGTACGACTAAAAAGCCCCATTTTAAAAGGGGGCTTTGGGGTGGGCTGACTGGTGGGGAGAGGGGCTGAGGTACTCATGCCCCTATGATACCCTTAGTGTCCGCCATCGGGTACGAAAACATAGCCTAGACCCCATACGGTTTGGATAAAAACCGGCTTAGAGGGATTGGGTTCGATCAGTTTGCGTAAACGTGAGATTTGTACGTCTAGGCTACGATCAAAGGCCTCGTATTCGCGTCCTCGTGCTAATTCCATTAGTTTGTCGCGTGACAGAGGAATTTTAGGATGACGTGCAAACACTTTTAGTACAGAAAACTCGCCCGTCGTAATAGGGACAACGTCGTCGCCTTTGGTCAGAGTGCGCGTCGATAGATTTAGCGCATAGGGACCAAACTCGATCGTTTCGTTTTCTTGGCTAGGTGCGCCTGGGTGTTCTTCGGTACCACGACGGCGTAAAATGGCATTGACACGAGCGAGTAATTCGCGCGGGTTAAATGGCTTGATTAAATAATCGTCCGCCCCCATTTCTAGGCCAACAATGCGGTCAATTTCTTCCGCTTTTGCTGTTAGCATAATGATGGGTGTGTTATCGTGACCTCCACGTAAACGACGACAAATTGACAGTCCATCTTCGCCTGGCAGCATTAGATCAAGGATAAGCAAATCAAAGTGTTCGCGTTGCCAGAGTTTAGACATTTCCTTGCCATCTTCGGCAACAAAGACGTTAAAGCCTTGTTCCGTAAGATAACGTCGCAATAAATCGCGCAAACGAGGATCGTCATCGACGACGAGTATTTTTCTGGTAAGAGGTTGATTTTGTGTGTTCATGATTGAAATGTAACAGGCAAAATGAAGGGCGTACAGGCCGGTAGAACATTTTTACAATTAATGCTTTTTGCTTAGAGAGTGCCTTGAAAAGTAAACATGTTTTTTCGGATTGTTACATATTTTAGTAAGGCAAGAACTGACTGGGCCCGGGCGCTATGAGTTTACAATACAAGCATCTAATTCATTCTAATACTAAATACTCCTCCCCATTCACTATAGAATATCAATGAACGTAAATCTTTTGGCTTTAGACAGTGCAAGTGCTGTCTGTGGTGTTGCTGTTTTACAGTCTAGCACCGATTATTTTGATGTGATTAGCGCAGAGCACGAGGGTTCTGCCCAGCATGCCGAGCGCATTTTGCCTTTGATTGAGCAAAGTTTACAGCAGGCGCAACTGCTACAAACGGATTTACATGCAGTGGCATTTGCTCAGGGGCCAGGAGGCTTTACGGGTTTGCGTGTGGCCTGTGGCGTGGCACAAGGCATTGCGTATGCGATTCAAGCTCCAGTAATACCCATTCCTTCGTTATTGGCGGTGGCGGCACAGCAAGAGGACTCCGCAGAGACGTTGATCGAGGTAGTGGTGACCGATGCGCGCATGCAAGAGCTCTATGTGGGTGCCTATCAGCGCACAGCCACCGATTGGTATAGTCTACATAAACCCATTTTGATTGGGCAGGAGGCATTTTGCTTTTATTTAAAGCAACTGCTCGATCAGCAGCAACAGTTAGGAACAGGTACACAGGTACGTGTGTCGGGTGATGCGCTGCTAGCCTTTCCTGAACTCAACGAGCGTTTAGCCGATTTTGGGGTTAAATTAGGCAATACAGACCGAGTGCAGGTGGAAACCATTGCGAAACTTGCTTTGACGGCCTATATGCAACAGCGCACAGTGTCTCCTGAGCTTGCTGCTCCGTTATATGTGCGTAATCGCGTGGCCTTTACGATTGCCGAGCGTGAGCAAGGCTTGGGTGGGAACCCGAGTGCATTGTGGCAGTCTGTACAATTTAAGCCGATGACTGATCTGGATTTAGACCAAGTCGCTCAGCTTGAGCAGCAGTTACAAGCCGACCCGTGGTCGCGAACGCAGTTTAAGCAAAGTCTAGACCAAGGCCATTGGGCTTGGGTGGCAGAATTCGATCAACACGTGGTGGCGTATGCGGTGGTGATGCCCACTATGGATGAGGCTGAATTGTTATTAATAGGTGTGGCGCCAACCTATCAGCGACAGGGCATAGCGCAGCAGTTATTGTGTTTTGCCGAGCAACAGGCGCGCGCTCAAGGCTGTGTGAAAGTACACCTAGAGGTGCGTGAATCTAATTATTCAGCTCGAGATCTGTATGCGGGAGCAGGCTATTTGCCAGTGGGCTTACGCAAAGATTATTACAAAAAAACACCGACGACCCGAGAGTCAGCGGTGCTTTACACCAAAGTCCTAGCCTAAGAACACCTATGAGTTTGCCTTCCCTACCGTTATCCGCTTTGCAGCATGCTTGGTTGCGTGAGCTACAGATAGCGCCTTCTTTTTTAAAGAGCTATACGTCTGTAGCTGTTCAAGTCAGCGCGTCTCCGGAGGTTCCGGTGGCCGAGGTCGAGGTCAGCTCATCTGACCCTGCGCCTATACGCACGGCGACGATGCCTGTCGCAGCACGCGCTGAACTGCATAGTCAGTTGGGATTAAAAAAACCAGAGGCACCTATAGTCGCAACCGTGGCGGCTGAGCGTGTCGATTTGCCTGCGCTATCACAACAAAATTTAGTGCAGTTGGGCCAGTATGCGCAACAATGCACGGCCTGTCCTTTGCACGAGCAGCGCCAGCAAGCTGTTGTGGGGGCGGGCGTAGAGCATCAGCCAGACTGGATGGTAATTTCCATTGCCCCTAGTAGCAACGAAGAAATAGCAGGCTTGCCCATGCAAGGTAAAAGTGGCGAGTTGTTTGCTAATCAACTACAAAGCATTGCCCTGCCTGCTGCTACTACATTTTATACCACTCAGTTATTAAAATGCCGTAGCCCACATCATGCTAAAGCGGAATACATTCAAGCTTGCCAAGGTATTTTGCAACGACAGATTGAGTTGATTCGTCCGCGACATTTGTTGTTATTGGGGCAGGCGACTGCACAGCTGTTTTTTGGACATGAACAAAATTTTGAACAGCTACGGGGGCAGCTGCAACCATGGACCGGACCTTGGGGTGAGACCATTCCTGCTGTAGTAACGTATGATCCGGTTTCATTGTTATTACGTCCCCAAGACAAAGTGAAAGCTTGGGCAGACTTGCTTTTTATGCAAGGGTTGACTCAGGCATAAAAATCTACATAACGGAAACGTATTTTTGTCGTTAATGTAGCGCTTTGCCGTGGCAATCTTCGCCTATGCAGTCATCTAGGTTGGGATTTAGCCTATGATTGCGCTTATCCCAACGGATGAAGACCACCATCAGGGTGGCAACCATTAGTCCAAAAATAGTAATAATGATGTTGATAGGGATTTCTAGCCAAAGCATAAAACTGTAAAAACTGAGCATAAATAAAATATTTAATTGCTCGTTAAAATTTTGCACTGCAATAGAGTGTCCTGCCGAGAGCAGCACATGACCGCGATGCTGCAAGAGCGCATTCATGGGAACAACAAAAAAGCCTGAGGTCGCACCGATAACAAGCAACAAGCTATATACCGACCAAGTGCTTTTTACAAAGGGCATCAACAAGACAGTTAAGCCCATTAGGACACCAATAGGCAAGACTTTAAGGGCTTTTTCTAGGGGCACTTTGCCGGCTAAATAGGCGCCTATTACGGTACCTACGGCAGCGACTCCCATTAAAATAGAGGCTTGATCAAGACGGTAGCCTAGTTGCTGTGCGCCCCATTCGATCACGATAAATTGCAGCGTAGCGCCCGCGCCCCAAAATAAGGTGGTAACGGCCAAAGAAATTTGGCCTATTTTGTCTTTCCATAAAATAACCACATAGCCCTTAAAGGTGCTAAGTAATTCGATGGGGTGGGTTTTTTGTTTGGGGTAGACCACATGGGTATTAGGAATCAGTAGATTACATGCAGCAGCGGCAAAATAGATGAAGCTGATGAGTAAAATGGCAGTTTCAGTATGAGAAAGGGGCAGAGCGTTAAGGATCGGCGCATTGCGCAACAGAGGGATGATCTCGGGGTGAATTAAGACTCCGCCTAATACGGTCCCTATAATAATAGAGAGTACTGTTAGACCTTCGATCCAGCTATTGCCCTTAACTAACAGCTCGGGTTTAAGCATTTCCGTTACAATACCGTACTTGGCTGGCGAGTAGGCGGCTGCCCCTATTCCTACTAAGGTATAGGCAAAAAAGACTAAAAATAATTGCGAGTCTTGGTGGTCGGCTAAAAAATACACGCTGAACATCAGCATACAGCCTAAGACCTTGATGCCATTGGTAATGAACATGACCCGTCCTTTTGGGAAGGCGTCTGCAAATGCTCCCACAAAAGCAGCTAAGACCACATAGGCCAACGCAAACCACCATTTCATCAAAGGAGCCATCCAGTCGGGGCCGCTAAGCTCGGCAATCAGAGCAATGGCAGCGATGAGTAATGCGTTATCTGCTACTGATGACAGCGCTTGAGCTGCCATGACTAGATAGAAACCTTTGTTCAAAATGTATCTCGAGAAAGCGGGAAGAGCAAAAATGGCGACAGCAAAAAGAGTCGGGCTTAAGTCACAGAGTAAGTCAGTATAATATTTTCTGGAGCCGCGGGCATCCCTATACTGGCTGAGCTATTATACGAAAGCTGTCATAAGACTGTAATTAAATTATTCAAGCAGGTCCTGAGTGCGTTTAACTCAAATAAAACTATCTGGATTTAAATCCTTTGTAGACACCACGTTAATTCCTACTCCCAGTCAATTGGTGGGTGTTGTTGGTCCAAATGGGTGTGGTAAGTCAAATATTATTGATGCAGTACGCTGGGTACTGGGGGAGAGTCGTGCCTCCGAGCTACGTGGTGGCTCCATGCAAGACGTTATTTTTAATGGTTCAGACCAACGTAAACCCGCCGGCAGAGCGTCGGTAGAGCTCACTTTTGATAACTCAGAAGGACGGGTTAGCGGAGAGTGGGGGACCTATACTGAAATCTCAGTGCGACGTGAACTGTCGCGTGATGGCACCAGTGGTTATTTTATTAATAGTCAGCAGGTTCGCCGACGTGATATTAATGATATTTTCTTGGGAACGGGTTTAGGGGCTCGGGGTTATGCCATTATTGGGCAAGGCATGATCAATAGATTAATTGAAGCCAAGCCCGAAGAATTACGTGTGTACCTCGAAGAGGCCGCTGGGGTATCGCGTTATAAAGAGCGCCGTAAAGAAACGGAAAGCCGTTTGCGTGATACCTCGGAAAACCTGACTCGTCTAGATGACATTCTCCAAGAACTAGAGCAACAGTTGGTGCGACTTGAACAGCAGGCCGAGGTGGCACGCCAATACCGTAGCCATCAGACCGAGGGTGAGCAAAAACAACATGCCCTATGGTGGTTACGCGAACACAATGCACGTCAAGAGCAGCGTCAGCATGCATTAGCTATAGAGCAAGCTCAAACCGCCGTAGAGGCCGCCATGGCCGACATGCGCAGTACCGAAGCCCGCCTAGAGGGGCTACGACAGGCGCATTTGGATAAAACGGAAGTCGTTCAAAAAGCCCAAGCGCAGTTGTATCAGCACAGTAGTCAAGTGAGTAAAACGGAAGCTGAAATTCAACATGCTAAGACAGCACAGCAACGCCTAGAGCAACGTCAGCAGCAATTGCATGCTCAACAAAAAGAATGGCAGCAATTGCGTATAGATAGCAGTGGCGAGCTAGAGCTAAAACAGCAAGAACTCGAAGAGCTGGCTTTGCGTAGCGAAGAACTCTTAAGCCAACTAGAGGAATATCAGCAGCGTCTTGCCCCATTAGAGACCGAGCAGCAACGCGCTTTGCAACAAAAAGAGCAGCTCCAAGAGCGTGTTCAGCAGTTGCGTCAGCATATTGCCTTGGCGACGCAGCGTTTAGAGTCCTCACAAGTGCAGCGTCAGCAGTTGCTGCAGCGTCAACAGCGCTTTATGAGCGAGTTAGCTCAATTACAAACGGAACATAGCAGCGATAGTCACCAGTTAAAACAGGATTGGTTGCAAGCCCAAGAGCGGATGCAACAGCAGCAGCAACAGGTCTTAGTGTTCGAGCAGCAGGAGCCCGCTTTGCAGCAAGCGCAGGAACACGCCTTGGTGCAGCAGCAGGAACAAGAACGTGAGCAAACACAAATTGAAGCGCAACTCAGTGCGGTAGAGCAGCTTCAAGAACAATTACAGCGTCAAGATCAATTAGAGCCGTGGTTAGAGCGTTACGGCTTTGCAGGGGCTTTGCCCGTATGGCAACGCTTGCAGGTGACTGAGGGGTGGGAAACTGCGCTTGAGGCAGTGTTAGAGCGTCGTTTGCAAGCCTTAACCTTAGATGAACTGAGCGGTCTAGCGGACTTAGACTCAATACCCCCTGCGCGGTTATGGTTGGTTGAGCCGCTAGATACAGAGGCCGCAGGGGTGGTGGAAAGCCAGATGCTTACCCCCTTAAGTCAGTATGTGCAGACCAAAGAAAGTGCGTGGCAGTCATTGTTAGAGCATTGGCTACAGGGTTTTTATGTGGTTCCTTCTTTAGAGCAAGCATTAAGTCTACGTGAGGCCTTAAGCCCTACGATGTCTTTGGTGACCCCACAAGGTCATTTAGTGCAAGCGCATCAGGTTATGCTGTATGCGGCAGATACCGAGCAAGCGGGAGTCTTAGCCCGTCAGCAACACATAGAACAACAAAGCAAAGCCTTAAAAGCCCAGCGCTTGCATGTGGACAGCGCACGTGAGCAATTGCTGAAAGCGCAGCATGCGTTTGCGTTGAATCGTCAAAGCTTGAATCAAGCTAACACTCGATTACAAGAATTGACCTCTTTGGCGCATGAACTACACCTACAATACCAACAAGCGGAACAGAAAACACAGCAGCACAAAGAGCGGTTGCTTTTAGTGCAGACGGAGTTGGCGGATATTGAGCAGCAATACGAACAATTGCAGCAAAGTAGCGAAGAGGCCGCTCTGCAGTGTGAGGAATACGAATTGACTCTAGAAGAACTACTAGAGCAGCAGCACAGTCAATCAGAGCAGCTAGAGCAGCTTAATGGGCAGCTTCATGAGTGGCGACAACAGTTACGCGAAGTCGAGCAACAAAGTCAGAGTCTTCACTACAATAAAAGTCTGATTCAGGCGCGGGTAGATGAATTGTTGCGCAGTCAGCAACAGGCTCAGGATCTGGCGCAACGAGCTCAAATTGAGTTGGCGGGATTGGTGGATGAGTACGAAAGTACCGATGTGGCCGAGCTATACGAGCTTTTACAAGAATCCTTAGAGCAACGGGTATTGGCTGAAGACGCGTTGCAAGCCGAGCAAGCCGCTTTGTCTGACTTGGCGAGTCAGCTGCACGATTTGCAGCAGAGTCGCCATCAAACGGGTGATGGTGTTGAGCCTTTACGAGAAAAGGTTTTGCAGCTGCAATTAGCCGAGCAGTCAGCGCGCCTGACCGTGGAGCAATACGCGACTCAACTAGATGCACAGCGAGTAGACCGACCTGCTTTGGCGGCGTTTATGCAAGAGCAGGATGAAAACTGGCACAAGGTGACGTGGTTGCAGTCTGAGGTGCAGCGTTTAAATCGAGCCATCGAGGCGCTAGGGGCGGTGAACTTAGTGGCTCTAGAAGAACTGCAAACAGCTCAAGAGCGCCAAACTTACTTGGTGTCGCAGCACGAAGATTTAAACCTAGCGATTGAAACCTTAGAAAACGCCATTCGTAAAATAGATAGGGAAACACGCGCTTTGTTGCAAAGTACCTTTAACGAGGTCAATACGCACTTTGCCGCCTTGTTTCCACAGCTATTTGGTGGGGGAAATGCCAAGCTCATGATGACGGGTGAAGAAATTTTAGATGCTGGCGTACAAGTAATGGCTCAACCTCCGGGCAAAAAAAATAGTACTATTCAGTTATTATCAGGGGGAGAAAAAGCGCTAACGGCGACTGCTCTGGTGTTTGCCTTCTTTAAGTTAAATCCGGCGCCCTTTTGTTTGCTAGACGAGGTGGACGCGCCCCTAGATGATGCAAATACTGAACGGTATGCGAACTTAGTACAAAGTATGAGTGAGCAAACGCAGTTTTTATTTATCTCTCATAATAAAATTGCGATGCAGATGGCAAAACAATTAGTTGGCGTTACCATGCAAGAACAAGGCGTTTCTCGTATAGTGGCAGTAGACATGGCAGCTGCTGTAGAAATGACAGATTAATATGCAAATATTTAGCCTTATAAAGGGTCGGGTCTGAGGATGAGTGATTTAAAAATAGCCTTATTGGCACTAGGTACCATACTCATTTTATTGGTATTGCTATTTAATTGGTGGCAAGACCGCCGTGTGCGTAACAGCATGAAGGACAAGCTACCCGAAGCACCCGCTGATCCTCTCATGACGCAACTTGAAACGGAACGGCGTGAGCCCACGGTGCGTATTGCAGAAACGTTGGCTCAGCCTATAGAGCCCACCGAGCCGGTTATATTAGCCGAGGAAATTGATGCTGCCACCGAGGCTGTCATTGATGTGCAGTTCCCCAAGGCCATTGCCGGTGACGAGCTCATGGATTTATTACGAGCCTATTTACGAGTTGAAACGAAACCAGTCCGTTTATTTGCTCTTAGCTCTCAGGGCGAGCATCATGCCTATCCCCACGAGGACCAGACTTATGTCAGCATGCAATTAGCTATGTTGTTGGCTAATCGCAAAGGGCCCATTAGCGAAATTGACTGGTCGCGTTTATGGATGGCAGCACAAAATCTTGCACAGCAATTGGATGGCACCGTAGACGGTCCCGAGCAGCAGGATGTCATTGAGCGAGCTCAGCAGCTAGATGCCGTGTGTGCCAATTTAGACGCTCAAGTGGGGCTTAGCTTACGCTTGGCCGAGCCGTTACCCTCTAACGAAGTATTGCAGGTGGCTACCAGCGCGGGGTTTATGGAGTACGGCAAGCAATTGGGTTGGTTGGCTAGCTCGGGAATTCCACGTTTTACGTTGTTATTCGACGGTAAACCCGCTTTAGATCTCCATGCCTCGCAGGTCAGTCGTTTAGACTTACTGCTCGATGTACCCAATAGTCCTAAGGACGAAAATGCATTTAGCCGAATGGCTACCGTGGGGCGCGACTTGGCGCTGCGTTTGGGGGCCGAGCTGATTGATGATCAGGGCCAACCGTTGACCGACCATTACGACGAGGACATTGATGGTCAGCTCTACCAAATTTACGAACAGCTCGAGGATGCCGGCTTTAGCGCTGGTGAAACTCGGACTTTGCGGGTATTTACGTGAAGCAACGTTTAGAACAACTTAAAACAGAACTCCATTTTCATAATTATCGCTATTACGTTTTAAATGAGCCTTTAATTGCTGATGCACAATACGATGCGTTATTGCTTGAGCTACAGCAACTAGAGGCGGCTCACCCCGAGTGGGTGTCGGCAGACTCCCCCACACAACGAGTGGGGGCGGCACCTGTTTCCGCGTTTACAACGGTCACCCATAGCAAGCCCATGTTGTCATTGGGCAATGTCTTTGATGACGATGAGTTAATCGCTTTTGATAAGCGCATTGCCGATTTGTTGCGAGCCGAAGGGGTATTGCAAAATCAAGCCGTCGCCTATAACGCCGAATACAAATTTGATGGGGTGGCCGTTAGTTTGCGCTACGAGCAGGGGCTATTAGTGCGCGGAGCTACCCGCGGTGATGGCCTAACGGGTGAAGACATTACTTCTAATGTGCGTACTATTAGTTCTATCCCATTGCGCTTACAGGGTGAGCCCTCGCAGTGGCCGGCTGTACTCGAGGTACGCGGCGAGGTCTTAATGCACCGTGTTGACTTTGAGCGGCTGAATCTAGCACAAAGCCAACGAGGCGAAAAAGTTTTTGTAAATCCTCGTAATGCCGCAGCAGGGAGTTTGCGCCAACTCGATCCACGCATTACAGCACAACGTCCTCTGCGCTTTTTTGCGTATGGTTGGGGAGAGATTCAATTACATGCAGGTCAACCCACTACCGAGCCTTTTGCTACGCAGTCGGCGATGCTAGATTGGTTAGCAGAGTTAGGGTTTCCAGTCGATCATCATCGTCGAGTGCTTCAGGGATCGGATGCTCTGATGCTCTTTTATCAGCAGACCGAAGCCCAGCGTGCCGAGCTGCCCTACGAGATTGATGGGGTGGTGTACAAGGTCAATACCTTAGCTCACCAAGAGTTGTTGGGCTATGTGGCACGCGCTCCGCGTTTTGCTGTAGCCCATAAATTTCCGGCGCAGGAAATGACCACGCAATTATTAGGTATTGATGTGCAAGTAGGGCGCACGGGGGCGATTACGCCCGTAGCGCGCCTAGAGCCTGTATTTGTAGGAGGGGTAACGGTTACCAATGCTACGCTGCATAACGAGGATGAGATTCGCCGTAAAGACGTGCGCGTCGGCGATACGGTGGTGGTGCGTCGCGCCGGAGATGTGATTCCCGAGGTCGTGGCGCCTATTTTAGATTTGCGTCCCGAAGGGACTCAGCCGTTTATCTTTCCCACGCATTGCCCAGTCTGTGGTTCAACTATCGAACGCCCCATAGACGAGGCCATTGCGCGCTGTACGGGGGGCTTAGTGTGTGCGGCTCAACGTAAACAAAGCCTAGAGCACGCAGTCAGTCGTAAAGCGCTAGATGTAGATGGATTAGGAACCAAGTTAATCGAGCAATTAGTGGACACGGGCCGGGTGAAAAATCTAGCCGATCTCTTTACGTTAAATGAACTTGAGCTTGCTACTTATCCGCGTATGGGAGCCAAGTCAGCTGCTAATGTGATTCAGGCCTTAACAACAGCGAAAACACCTCCTTTGGCTCGTTTTATTTATGCACTAGGAATTCGTCATGTGGGAGAGGCTACGGCCAAGGCACTGGCCGAGCATTTCAGCAGCCTAGAGCGTTTACTGCAAAGCTCTGAAGAGGAGTTGTTGCAAATTGATGATGTAGGACCTGTGGTTGCAGCGGAAATTATTCATTTTTTTGCCGAAGCGCCCAATAGAGCGGTTCTAGAGCAGTTGCACTCAGTGGGAGTTATCCCTCAAGCCCCCGAGGTAGCCTCATCCGAGCCTGTAGCAACGGCTTTTAGTGGTAAAACGGTGGTCTTGACGGGCACGCTGCCCACGCTGTCGCGTCCAGACGCTCAGGCATTGATTGAGCAGGCTGGTGGACGTGTAACTGGGTCGGTATCAAAGAAAACAGATATGGTCGTAGCAGGTGCTGAGGCTGGCTCTAAATTGGTCAAAGCGCAAAGCCTAGGTATTACGATATTGGACGAGTCCCAGTTATTGCATTTGCTGGGCTCATAAAAAGCAGACCTTAGCGCTAGCTAAGGTCTGTGGCGGTCTTATTGGATTTTAGCTTTTTCGATCAAGTTGTTCTGAAACTCAGTCAGTTGTTTCTGACGTAAGAGTTCTTCGACTTGGGGCTTTACCTCGTTTAGCTCTGGAAAGCTAATATCACGCGTTTCATCGACTTGAATAATGTGCCAGCCAAATTGTGATTGAACAGGCTCTGCACTGAGCTCACCTTGTTTTTGATTAGCGACCGCATCGGCAAACTCGGCCACATAAATAGTGTTGGGTGCCCAGCCTAAATCACCACCCTGAGCGCCACTACCTGGATCGATGGATTTTTCTTTGGCGGCGTCTTCGAAGCTAACTTTTTTGGCCTTGATGTCTGCAATCAGTTGTTTGGCATCGGCTTCGGCTTCGAGCAAAATATGTTTGACTTTGTATTCTTTCTGACCGGCTTCAGCTGCTTTGAGGCGATCGTACTCGGCGCTGATATCAGCGTCAGAGAGTGGGTTTTTGGCAATGTAATCGCTTAGCAATGCACGTACCAAAATACCTTGACGAGCTAGCTCAAGCTCTTGGGCGACATCTGGATTTTTATTTAAACCCAAATTCTCGGCCTCTTGAGTGGCAACGAGACGAATGGTCATTTCTTGTTTGACTTGTTCACGCAGCTCGGGGGAGTCGGTGGCACCTTGCTCTAGGAGCAAGTTGATGAAGTCATCAAACTGTTGTTGGGTGATGGCTTGGCCGTTGACGGTAGTAATGTTTTGAGCAGCCAAAGGAAAGGCCAAAGCACAACTGAGGGCAGCGATAGCGAGTCGTTTCATAAGTTGGATCCTTGTTTAGACAATTTCAATAGCAAGAGCATGGATTGGGTGAGGCATCAGGTCTTGGACCTGTTGATAAATAAGGCGGTGTTTAGCTAGGGTGTTGAGCCCATTAAACTGATCAGAAGCAATAATAACGCGTAAATGACTAGCACCACCACGAGCTCCTGCATGCCCTGCGTGCAGATGAGACTCATCAATCAAATCAAAATAACTGGGGTTTAAGGTCTGTAGCCGTTGTGTGACCTGTTCAAGGAGTTCTTCTTTAGTCATAGTTATAAGGCGATTTATTCAGATTGATCTTTTAGGTATTTACCCAACCATAAAGACTGGATAACGATAAAGATAACGAGGAGGACAAGGGAGCCAAAAACTTTAAAGCTGACCCATTGTGATTCAGTGAAATAGCCGGAAAACGCCACAAATAAGTTAATGGTGCCAGATAAAACAAAGAAAAATGCCCAACTGTAATTGAGTTTAGTCCAGACATGGCCGGGCAATATGAGTTGCCCCCCCATCAGCTTTTGCATGAGGTTACGTTTTAAAAGTAGCTGACTACCGACTAAGACGACGGCAAATAGCCAATACAAAACGGTGGGTTTCCATTTAATGAAGGCATCGTTTTGAAAAAACAGTGTGGCTGAGCCAAAAACAACAATAACCCCTAAGTTGATCCAGTGCGTGCCTTCGATGGCATGTTGACGCGCCTTGAGCCAAACAATTTGTAGCACTGCCGCCCCCATGGCTACAGCCGTCGCTGCATAAATATCAAAGAAGCGAAAGGCAATAAAAAATAAAATGAGGGGGAAAAGATCAAATAGAAATTTCTTCATGAGGGTTCAAATTGCAGGGCGACGGAGTTAATGCAGTAACGTAAACCAGTAGGTGGAGGACCATCTGGGAAAACATGGCCTAAATGCGCATCACAGACGTTGCAGATAATTTCAGTGCGAACACGGCCACGACTGAGGTCAGGCTCTTCGCGTACATGATCTGGATTTAAGGGGGCAAAATAACTAGGCCACCCGCAGCCCGCATCAAATTTGGTATCGGAGGCAAATAATGGCGTGTTACAACAAACGCAGCGATAAATGCCAAGTTCGTTGTGTTGATCGTATTGACCAGAAAAAGGGCGTTCAGTTCCCTGTTCACGTGTGACAGAGAAGGCTTCTGGACTGAGTTGAACTTGCCATTCGGTTAAGCTTTTGCGAACTTTATTCATAGATAGCCTAAAAACTGATAGGTAAAGAAAAGCAGATAAAGTAACAGTGTAGCCTTGATCTTGTCTCAGTCAAACTATTCTGTTTTGAATAAAAGCAGGGATAATCCTAAAAGCGTAAAGAGAAGTAAGCCCATCATAATGGATGTTGCAGTGCAGCGATAACAAGAGAAGTCACAGGATATTTAAGGTTAATACCTATATGGTTTTGTTGGGTGATTTGATACGTTTACGCTGTATCTGTTAAAAAAAATGTATAACAACGGGTCGGTGAATCATCACACGCCCAAAAATAACTCTTTTGGAGACAAAATCATGCTGCTTTCTCTAACCATGAAACGCACTGTATTAGTCAGTGCGCTAGCTCTAGCCCTACCTATGACTGCTATGGCGCAGATCAAAGTGGGGGTGACCGTATCTTCTACCGGTCCCGCCGCATCTCTAGGTATTCCAGAGCGCAACACAGTTAGCTTGTTGCCCACCGAGGTAGCCGGTCAAAAAGTCGAATACATTGTGTTGGATGATGGTACAGATACCACCATGGCTGTACGCAATATGCGCAAGCTCATTACTGAAGACAACGTGGATGTGGTGATAGGTACGTCCGTTACACCTGGCTCGTTGGCTATGATTGATGTAGCGGGTGAAACACAAACACCCATGATTAGCGTATCAGCCAACTCGCGTATCGTAGAGCCTGTCGAGGGAGCGCGTGAGTGGGTATTTAAAACCCCACAAAACGATCAACTTATGGCTACTGCCTTGGCCGATGCCATGGAAAAACAAGGCATCAAAACCTTGGGCTTTATTGGCTATAACGATGCCTATGGCGATGGTTGGCTTGATGTAATGAGCAAGGCTGCCGAGGCTAAGGGTATTAAAATTTCGGGTGTTGAGCGCTACAACCGCAATGATACCTCTGTAACAGGGCAGGTGCTAAAACTGACCGCATCCAACCCTGATGGCATTTTGATTGCGGGTTCAGGAACGCCCGTGGCTTTGCCTCAGGGTGAAATCCTAAAGCGTGGCTACAAGGGCGTGCTTTACCACACCCATGGGTCCGCTAACAACGATGTGCTGCGAGTGTGTGGCGCCGATTGCGAGGGTATGATCCTACCCGCCGGCCCGTTATTGGTTGCGGATCAACTGCCAGACGATGATGCGACCAAAGCCACTGCCCTAGAGTATAAAAAACTCTACGAGGATAAATACGGCGCAGGCACGATTAATACCTTTGGCGGTCACTTGTGGGACGCTGGCATGATTATTCAAAGTGCCATTCCACAAGCACTCGAGTCGGGTGCCAAACCGGGTACGCCTGAGTTCCGTGCAGCGCTACGCGCAGCCATTGAAAACACGACTGATTTGGCCGCTTCCCAAGGTGTATTCAATATGTCTGACAGTGATCATGCGGGTCTAGACGAACGCGCACGTGTCATGGTCAAAATTGTAGACGGCAACTGGACCTACCAGCCAGACCTCTAAACGTCTCATCCTATCCTTTTTTCGCGCAGGCTGACAGATGTAAACCCTGTCAGCCTAGCCAGCGGTTTGCTTAAAAATCGCTGGGTTTTATTAAGTGTGTTGTCATGGTGCATCCGAGATGGATTCAACGATAGTTTTAATATTGCTGCAGGACGGCTTATTGAACGGTGCCATTTATGCTTTGCTAGGCTTGGCATTGGTACTGGTCTTTGCTGTTACTCGCGTTATTTTTATTCCCCAAGGTGAGTTCGTCACCTTTGGTGCCTTAACGTTGGCTTTTCTTGTGAATGGTCAGGTACCAGGTACGGTTCATTTGTTGCTGATTATGGGCATTTTGGTGTTTTTGCTTGAGCTAGGAACAGCCGTACGAACCCGATTATTTAGTGGGTTGTGGCGTACAGCTCTGTGGACCTTAGCTTTGCCTGTCGCCTTGTATTATGCGCTGCCTTTAGTCCTGCACAAGGATACGTCTTTATGGCTTCAAGTCATTTTTGCGATGGCGCTCGTTGTTCCCATGGGGCCCATGATTTATCGTTTGGTCTATCAGCGTGTGGCAGAGTCTAGCGTATTGGTATTGCTGATTACCTCTGTAGCGGTGCACTTTGCTTTAACCGGTTTGGGTTTGGTATTTTTCGGTGCCGAAGGCTGGCGTACTCCGTCTTTCATGACCGGAAGTGTTGATATTTTAGGCGTAAGCTGGTCTGCACAGACGTTGTTTGTGCTGGGGGCCGCCGCTGTGCTTATTGGTGCGTTGTGGCTGTTCTTTGGTACTACCTTGTATGGCCGTGCACTGCGAGCGACGGCGGTTAATCGTCGTGGTGCTCGTTTAGTCGGTATCAGTACCCTAATGGCCGGACGTATTACGTTTACCTTAGTGGCGGCTATAGGTGCTTTTTCAGGCATGCTTATTGCGCCTGTGACCACGATTTATTACGACACCGGATTTCTTATTGGTCTTAAAGGGTTTGTGGCTGCCATCGTCGGTGGCTTGGCGAGTTATCCTTTAACGGCTGCGGGTGCTATTTTTGTAGGGATTCTCGAGGCCTTCTCCTCTTTCTGGGCTAGCTCTTACAAAGAGGTCATCGTATTTACTTTTATTATTCCAGTTTTACTCTGGCGCTCCTTTGGTGTGCGTACCGTAGACGATGAGGATTAAGGACATGAATCGCTTACTTTTAGTTGTTGTGGTGGGCGTCTTGGCCTTGTTACCACAGATGGGTTGGGTACCCGAGTTTTGGATTACACAGTTAAATTACATTGGTCTTAGCAGCTTAGTGGTTTTAGGCTTGGTGCTGTTGACGGGCGTGGGTGGACTGACCTCATTTGGTCAAGCAGCCTTTGTGGGTATTGGCGCGTATACCACGGCTTGGTTTACGACTAAGCTGGGCTGGTCGCCTTGGGTGACGTTATGGATTGCGCTAGCTATTACTTTTGTGTTTGCTACGTTAATTGGCGCGATCACACTGCGGTTATCAGGTCACTATTTACCCTTGGGTACCATTGCCTGGTCGTTGTCTTTGTACTATTTGTTTGGAAATCTCGCCTTTTTAGGTCAGCACGATGGGATTTCGGGTATTGCTCCTTTGTCCGTATTTGGAATCTCATTAGGGGCTGGGCGTAATATCTACTACTTGGTGTGGCTGATCGTCCTAGGTAGTCTGTGGTTGACATATAACCTGTTGCACTCCCGTCCCGGTCGCGCCATTCGCTCCCTCAAAGGCGGCAGCAGCATGGCCGAATCGTTTGGGGTGAATACAGCGAACTACAAGGTCATTATTTTTGTTTATGCGGCCTTATTAGCGTGTGTGTCGGGTTGGCTCTATGCTCATTTGCAGCGTGCCGTTAGCCCCAGTCCTTTTGGCTTGAACTACAGTATTGAATACTTGTTTATGGCCGTGGTTGGTGGGGCCGGTAGTGTGTGGGGCGCCGTGGTGGGCTCAGCGTTGATCATTACACTTAAAGACCAGCTGCAAAACTGGTTGCCTCGCATATTTGATACCAATGCTAACTTTGAGCTTATTGTCTTTGGTATTTTGATGATCTTTATTCTGCAATACGCAGGCAATGGCATCTGGCCTATTTTTGCCCGTATAGGCAGCTTGCTACGTGGTGGAAAAAAGCAACCTCAAGCCGAGGCGCCAGCTCAGGCTACCGCTTTAGAACAGCGCCCTCGCCCTGAAAAAGGCACCTTGATTCTAGAGTTAGACAAGGCTCGCAAAGAATTCGGTGGTTTGGTTGCGGTCAATGACATTAGCTTTAAGCTACATGCGGGTGAAATTATGGGGTTGATTGGTCCTAATGGGGCCGGTAAGTCCACTACCTTTAACTTGATTACCGGTGTGTTGCCGTTAACCAGCGGTGATATTCAGTTTGAAGGCAAGCGTATTGATAATTTACGAGCCCGTGATATTGCTCGCTTAGGTATTGGTCGTACGTTCCAACATGTGCAGTTAATTCCTACCATGAGCGTATTAGAAAACGTGGCCTTGGGTGCTCATTTACGTCGTGATGTGGGTGTGATAAAGGCAGCGTTGCATGCGGAACGTCATACCGAGGCCGAGCTTTTATTCGAGGCAGCCAAGCAACTCGAGCGAGTGGGGCTGGGTGACTATCTTTACGAAGAGGCCGGTAACTTGGCTTTGGGGCAACAGCGCATTTTAGAAATTGCGCGGGCGTTGGCCGCTGATCCTGTCTTGCTTTTGCTCGACGAGCCTGCTGCAGGTTTGCGCTATAAGGAAAAGCAAGAGTTAGCTGCTGTCCTTAATCAGCTTAGTGACGAGGGCATGAGTATTTTACTCGTCGAGCACGATATGGATTTTGTTATGAATCTGACCGATCATCTGGTTGTTATGGATTTTGGTACAAAGCTAGCCGAAGGCAAGCCTCAAGACGTGCAGCAAAACCCAGCTGTTTTGCAGGCGTATTTGGGTGGTATTGATGATGACTTTGATGAAGATGAGCTAGCAGGGATTAACTCATCCAAGGAGGCAGTGTAAATGCAGCCATTACTAGAAGTGACAAGCCTCAAAGCGCAATATGGCAAGGTGACTGCACTGCAGAATGCCAATATTCTCGTGAATCCAGGCAGTATTGTCACGGTTATTGGGGGCAATGGTGCAGGCAAGTCCACGATGCTTAATGCCATTATGGGCAATCTGCCAGCCACGGGACGAAGCGAAGGTCTGGTTAATTACGATCAGCGTGATTTGGTGGGCTGGCAAGTCGAACGTCGCGTCGCAGAGGGGCTTTGTTTGGTACCTGAAAGTCGAGAGCTATTTGCTAGTATGAGCGTAGAGGACAACTTGCTGCTAGGAGGATTCCGACTCTACAAGCAGCGCGTTAGTGGCTGGCGCGATACCATGGACGAGGTTTACGAGCTATTCCCTCGCCTCAAAGAGCGTCGTTCTCAGCAAGCTGGTACGTTGTCTGGTGGAGAGCGTCAGATGCTAGCGGTAGGGCGTGCGTTAATGTCGCGTCCCAAGCTACTGATGCTCGATGAGCCTAGCTTGGGTTTGGCTCCTCGTATTGTGCGTGAAATTTTTTTGATTATTGCGCGCTTACGACGCTCCGGTGTGTCTATATTGCTAGTAGAGCAAAATGCGCGAGCTGCTTTGCAAGTGGCTGATTATGGTTATGTGTTGGAAACGGGCGAAATTGTACTCGAGGGGCCTGCAGCTGACCTAAGCGATAATCCTCGAGTTATTGAAAGCTATTTGGGTTTAGGCAACAAGGATAAAGTCGAGCACGATTGACATCCTCTAAACGACGAGGCTTTCCGCGCGTTTTGGTAAATTTTGTCGTTAAATAAAAAACGGTGCTGTTTTTAGCACCGTTTTTTTATGAGATAGCGAGGGTTAATCTGAGATCGGGTGTGCATGATAGTGGATTTGTGATAAGCCATCCGAGCTGTGAACCTGGTAAATTTTATCAGCCAAGGAGGCTGCGAAATGGGTATCGGACTCGTTAAGAATAAGCGTATAGCCACGCAGTTTCAGTTCAGCCAATAGTTCGGTGGTTAAAGGTAAAAGAGCGGGGCAAATGTCTAGGTGTAAGTCGTGCAAAATAATAATGTCTGACCCTGTGCGTAGTACACGAGCTAATGCGAGTAAATGCTGCTCGCCCGGGCTAAGGCGTGAGCAGGGGTCGTCTTTGTGTTGGTACAGCAAGGGAAAGAGCTGATAGATTTCAGTTAAGGAAAGTGCTCCGCCTAGGCCTAGACCCTGTAGCGGCAGTAGCAGGTTTTCTTCGCAGCTTAGGTCTAAAAACAAGCCAGACTTGGAGCAAAATGCGACGCCTAGCCAAGTCATTTGTTCGGAGCTGAGGTGAATGGTTTCTGTTTGGCGGATACGAATAGAGCCTTGGCGCTGGGGGTTGATACCCAGAAGGCTATTTAGTAACGAGGACTGCGTGTTTTTGCAGTGAGACACCAACGCCACTGCCTCGCCTTGTTTGGCATGTAAGTTGAGGTCTTGGATGATAGGTTGGTGGTTATTCCAAGTGTGCAAATTGCGTACTTCTAAAGCCGTTTTATTCATAACGGTTCCCCTTTAGAGACAAAAGCGTCCTTTATGGAACCATTATGTGGGCTAGCGGAGGGATATGCTATGAGGGTTTTACCACATAGCGGTATCTTTTCTACAAGAGCAACAAAGACGGGTTAGCGTGTTGTGGTGGAGGTTTTGTCTTTAAATTCGCATAAATCCGAAATGCCGCACTCGGGGCATTTGGGTTTGCGGGCTACACAGACATAGCGACCATGCAAAATTAACCAGTGATGTGCATCCAGAATGAACTCTTTGGGAATAACGCGGATGAGTTTGTCTTCGACCTCGCGTACATTCTTGCCTTTGGCTATACCTGTGCGATTGGACACACGAAAAATATGGGTATCTACGGCCATTGCAGGCTGACCAAAGGCGGTATTGAGCACGACATTGGCTGTTTTGCGACCAACACCGGGTAGAGACTCTAGTTCGCTACGGGTGTTAGGGACTTCACCTTGATAGTGTTCCAGTAAAATTTCACAGGTGCGAATGACATTTTTGGCCTTGGTTTTATACAAGCCAATGCTTTTGATGCAGTCAGTGAGACCCTCTAAACCTAGCTCTAGAATACCTTTTGGGGTGCCATGGGTAGGAAAGAATCGACGGGTGGCAATATTGACAGAGACATCGGTAGCCTGCGCCGACAAAATCACCGCAATTAAAAGCTGAAAGGTGCTGTCGTATTCAAGCTCGGTGGTCGGGTGTGGATTGGCGGCTCTAAAGCGCTCGAAAATTTCAGTACGAATTTGACGATTCATAGATAGATAATTAAGTCGATTGGCGGCGCGCGCGGGCTTTGGCCAAAATGTCGTTAATGGTCGCTTTGCGATGGCTGCTTGAGTCGGCTTGGGCGCTGACTTTGGGCTTGTTGGCTAAAACACGGGCCGCCACACCGAGGGACTCGCCATGGCGTTCAGCTAAACGGTTTTGACGTTGATTGAATTGCTCACGAGCTTGGTTAGCATGATGCACTGTCCATTCGCTAGGGCCGGGAATCATCGTAATACAGTCTACCGGACAGGGAGCCAAGCACAGGTCACAGCCTGTACAGCGTTCGCTAAGCACGGTATGCATTTTTTTATTGGCACCCACAATAGCATCTACTGGGCAGGCTTGAATGCAAAGCGTACAGCCTATGCAGTGTTCTTCATCAATGAGGGCGATAGTAGGTGGTGTATGAGCACCGCACTCGGGGTCTAAGGCTTGTATAGGCTGTTGGGTAATTGCTGCTAAGGATTGAATGCCTGCATCCCCTCCGGGAGGGCAGCGGTTGATGGCCTCGTTATCTAGGACAATGGCTTGAGCATACGGTAAACACGCATCGTAGCCGCAACGAGTACATTGCGTTTGCGGCAGGATGGCATCAATTTTTTGAATCAGGGCGTGTGAGTTCATGTGACAAAAAAGAGGGCAAAGCCCTCGGTTAGCAGAGAGCTAGTAAGGGTTAAGTGTGCTGTTGTATGAAGCGCTGAATAACGGGATAGACGTTTTGGCGCCAGCGTCGCCCAGAAAAAATACCATAATGACCACTGCCTTGAGCGACATAATGCTGTTTATTCTGCGGGGGAATATGGCTACATAGATGCTGAGCGGCTTCGGTTTGACCCAGACCCGAGATGTCGTCCAGCTCACCTTCGATAGTGAGCAAAGCAGTGGTCGTGATGGCGGCCGGGTCGACCGTTTGATCGTTAATGACCCATGTGCCCTGAGGTAGAGCGTGTTCTTGGAAGACGATTTTAATGGTATCCAGATAGAACTCGGCTGGCATGTCTAGCACGGCATTGTATTCATCATAAAAGCGACGGTGTGCCTCGGCGCTATCGTCTTTGCCTTCGACCAGATGCTGGAAAAAGTCGTAATGAGAGGACAGGTGACGATCGGGGTTCATGGCCATAAAGCCTAGGTGCTGCAAGAAACCAGGATACACACGACGACCGGCACCGGGATAACGTGCTGGTACGCGGTGAATGAGTTGATTTTCAAACCAACTGTAGGGTTTGGTGGTGGCCAGACGGTTTACCTGAGTAGGGGACTGTCGCGTGTCGACGGGCCCACCCATAAGGGTCAGGCTTTTAGGCAGATGAGGACTTTGCTGTGCGGCCATTAACGCGACGGCTGCTAGGGCTGGCACCGTGGGCTGACAGACGGCAATTACATGCGTGTCGGTATTTAGGTGCGCTAAAAAGTCTTCGATATAATGAACATAGTCATTCAAGTGAAATGAGCCCGCTGACAGAGGCACCATGCGCGCATCAACCCAGTCGGTCACATAGACGTCGTGGTCGTGTAGCAAGGTACGTACGGTATCGCGTAACAAGGTAGCATGATGCCCCGACAAGGGGGCAATCAATAGCACTTGTGGTCTTGGTCCTAGGTCTGCGTCTAAACTAAAGCGGACTAACTCACAAAAGGGTTTAGAGTACACGGTGTGTTGCTGTACGGTACAACTCGTGCCATTAAGCTCTATACAGGAAATATCCCAACTGGGTTTTTCGTAGTCTTTTCCTAGCCGATGCAATAGCTCGTAGCCTGCGGCAATTTGTTTGGAAACAGGCGTATAGGCCCAAGGGCTGTATGGATTGGTAAAGAGCTGTGAGCTGGAGTTAGAAAAAGTAGCTAACGGCGTGAGAAAAAAACGTTGTAGCTCGTGCAGGTCATACAGCATGCGTGACTCTCCCTAGAGTGGGTAGTGGAAGATTAGCGCTCTAAGTGTTCGAGTTTGTCCGAGACGCCGTTCCAGTTATCAGCTTCAGGTAGCGGGTCTTTAGAGCGGTTTATCATGCCGAAAATAGGTGTGAGCTCGGCGTTGAGTTCAATAAAGTGAACTTGGTCGGCAGGCACGTCTTCTTCGGCAAAAATAGCGTTAGCTGGACACTCAGGAATACAGACGGCACAGTCAATGCATTCCTCGGGGTCAATGACTAAGAAGTTAGGGCCCTCGCGAAAACAGTCCACCGGGCAAACATCGACGCAATCGGTAAATTTACATTTAATACAGTTTTCGGTGACGACGTGTGTCATTTCGAGGCTCCAACTTGAATCAAGGCAACAAAAAATAGTAAGTGAAGGCTAGGGAAAGGAGTAAAAAAGACTCCTAGCTAGACCAAGCGACCTATTTTAACGAATATATAGTCATATGCTTGAATTTAAACTAAAGTGTAGCGCTTTAGTGTGATAACTTGACAATAAAACATACAGCAACCCTGCAGATAGTTAATGGTGGGGGTTTTCTTTACTAGGTTGATGTGGCGATGATAATTACCTCTTTGCTTGATACTGATTTATATAAATTTTCAATGATGCAGGTGGTTTTGCATCATTTTCCAGCTGCTCAGGTGCAGTATCGTTATCAGTGTCGCACTCCTAATATTGATTTGCAGCCCTACATGGATGAAATCCGTCAGGAAATTAGCGCGTTATGCCAGTTGCGCTTTAGCGAGGATGAACTCAACTATTTACGTCAGTTGCGTTTCATTAAAAGTGATTTTGTGGACTTCTTGGGGTTGTTTCAGCTGCCCGAGCGTTGTATTCGAGTCGAGCTAGGAGACAAACCGGGCGAGCTTAACATCGAGGTCGAAGGGCCTTGGTTGCATACTATTTTGTTTGAAATCCCGGTATTAGCTATAGTGAATGAGGTGTATTTCCGTAATACACAACCCGAGCCGGACTGGGCAGAAGGCCGCCAGCGTCTACACGATAAAATGCAATTGGTACTAATGGACGCAGACTTACCTACCTTTAAAGTAGCCGAGTACGGAACACGCCGTCGTTTTTCTAAAGTGTGGCATAACGAAGTGGTTTCGCTATTAAAGCAAAAGATGGGACGTCATTTTGCCGGCACTAGCAATGTGCTCATGGCCAAAGAGCACGACGTTACCCCTTTAGGCACCATGGCACACGAGTATTTACAAGCCTGCCAAGCCTTAGGGCCGCGTTTGCGCGATTCTCAGGTGTTTGCGTTTGAGGTCTGGGCCAAAGAGTATCGCGGAGACCTAGGTATTGCATTGTCTGACGTCTATGGTCTAGAAGCGTTCCTAAGCGACTTCGATATGTATTTCTGCAAGCTGTTTGACGGAGCTCGTCATGACTCTGGCGATCCTTTTGTATGGGGTGAGCGTTTGTTAGCGCACTACCAGCAAAACCGAGTCGACCCACGCACCAAAACCTTAATTTTTTCTGATGGCTTAAGTTTTCCTAAAGCCATTGAACTGGCAAAGCACTTTGCAGGGCGTTGCAAACTCTCATTTGGTATAGGCACTAACCTAACCAATGACTTGGGTTACGAGGCGCTGCAAGTTGTGATGAAAATGGTACGTTGTAATGGTCAGCCGGTGGCGAAAGTGTCGGATACTCCGGGTAAAACCATGTGTGATGACTCCGCATATTTGGCTTATTTGCGTCAGGTTTTTAATTTGACCGAGGCCGTAGACTAATTCAGGCCCAACGCTAACAGAGCGGTAAGCAGTCCGCTCTTATTTGCAGGGCCCTCATTTCTTACACTCAATGTTATGTCTAGCTTTATTCCAGCTCAGCCACCATCAGCGATTACTGCCAATAGCCCGTTTACACCCGAGTGGCTGCAACGAGTCTCTGCCGATTTACCTACCTCGCAACAGGAAAAATTGGCATTGGCGGTGCAGCGTGCTGAACCGTTGGTTCACGGGATATATACGCCGGCAAACGAGCCTTTAGACTCTCATACGGCGGCTGTACTCGATATTTTGCAGGGTTTAAATGCCGATGCGCAAACACGTATTTGTGCTTTGCTCGCCATTTTAGACACCAAAGACCAGCTCAAATACGAAGCATTAAAAAATGAGTTTGGAGCGCAGGTAGCCACCATGGTGGGGGGCGCGCGTGCGCTATATAAGTTAGGTGTCTTGGCTGCCAAGGCCCACGATAACGCGGCAACGGGTACCGACCAACGTGAAATGAAGCGCAAAATGTTGCTGGCGATGGCCGTTGATTTGCGCATTGTGTTAGTACGTTTAGCCTCTAGGCTGCAAACCCTACGTTGGTTTGTGTCTAGTAAAACCCTTTGCCCTTATGATTACGCCAAAGAAACCATGGAGCTTTACACTCCCTTGGCCAATCGTTTGGGTATTTGGCAATTAAAGTGGGAAATGGAGGATTTGGCGTTTAGGTATATGCAGCCAGATACCTATCGTACTATCGCCAAGCAACTAGAGGAAAAGCGTGCCGAACGCGAAGCCTTTATTGAGCATATTGTTTTTACGCTGACCAAAGCCTTAGGTGACATGGGCATACAGGCAGATGTCAGCGGTAGGCCTAAACATATCTATAGCATTTACAACAAAATGCGCAATAAAAACCTGCGCTTTGATCAGCTATTTGATATTCGGGCTTTACGGGTGATTGTGCCTGACGAGCGTAGCTGCTATGGCACTTTGGCCTTAATTCATGCGATGTGGACACCCATTGCGGATGAGTTTGATGACTATATTTCCCGTCCTAAGCCGAATGGGTATCGCTCATTACACACCGTAGTGGCTGATGACGAGGGGCGCACGTTTGAGATTCAAATTCGCACCACCGACATGCACCATTTTGCCGAATTTGGGATGGCCGCACATTGGCATTACAAAGAAGCCGGAGCCAAAGGTGGTCAGGTGGCAGCCTCTGCTGAAGAGCAGAAAATTGCCTGGATGAGGCAGTTGTTAGCATGGGACCACACGACTGACGATAGCGAGGCATCGACTCTTTTAGCTGCAGTTCCCGAGCATATTTATGTGCTCACACCGCAAGCGCGCGTTATTGAGCTGCCCTATGGGGCGACCCCAGTGGATTTTGCGTACTATTTACACACTGATCTGGGGCATCGTTGTCGTGGGGCCAAGGTTGATGGGCAGATGGTGTCCTTATCGACTCAGCTCAAAACAGGGCAGACCGTAGAAATCGTAACGGCTAAATCGGGCGGACCTTCGCGTGATTGGTTGAATACTCAGTTGGGTTTTTTGGCTAGTCCGCGTTCACGAGCCAAGGTTCGCGCTTGGTTTAATGCCGTCGAGTTGCAACAGCGTATTAGCCAAGGTCAAACCTTGGTGGAAAAAGAGTTGCAGCGCTTGGGTAAAACCGCCGTTAATCTAGAGCAGCTCGCGCAAAAATTGCAGTTCGCACGAGCCGACGATTTATATGTGGCCGTAGCCAAAGATGAGTTTAGTTTACGACACATAGAAAACGCGTTTAAAACCGCTGAGGACAACACCGCCGAGCCAGCCGCTAAGGTATTTCATGCTAATGCGGCCAGTGTGACTCGGACTGGGCGCAGTGGTGTTTTAGTTGTGGGGGTAGATTCATTATTAACACAGCTGGCTCGTTGTTGCCGACCAGCACCTCCTGATAGCATTAGTGGTTATATCACTAAAGGTCGAGGCGTCTCCATACACCGTAGCGATTGTAAATCGTTTTTGGGGTTATTGGCTGCTCAGCCCGAGCGGGCTATCGAAGTGACTTGGGGCAAAACGGGTGATGCGTTGTATCCCATCGATTTGGCTGTTTCGGCCTCCGAGCGTCCCCATTTGTTGCGTGATATATCTGAAATTTTTGCGCGCCTGCGTGTTAATGTAGTTGGGGTGAATAGCCAAAGTCGTCATGCCTTAACGCAGTTATTGTTTACGATCGAGGTCAAAGACGGTGAGCAAATTCAACGTACCATTAGCGCGCTTCAAGATATTCCTGGGGTACGCGCTCAACGGCAGTAGGGTGATGGTTTGGTACGGATGCTAAAGCAGTACGTAGTCCATTTGGGCGCTAAGCTGATAAAATCAATGTATTGAACATGATTTTCTTGAATTATCAAAACAGAGAGTATTACTTTGACAACCTATAGTTATCCCGATCAAAAAGGGCATTTTGGCCCTTATGGTGGGTCTTTTGTAGCGGAAACGTTGGTCCATGCTTTGGGTCAGCTGCGCGAGGCCTACGACACATACCGTAATGATCCCGAGTTTCTTCGTGAGTTTCACTACGAGCTTAAGCATTTTGTTGGGCGTCCTTCGCCCATTTATCATGCGAAGCGTTGGTCGGAGCAACTGGGTGGTGCACAAATTTGGTTTAAGCGCGAGGATCTAAACCATACTGGCGCACACAAGGTCAATAACTGTATAGGTCAAATTCTGTTAGCCAAGCGCATGGGCAAAAAGCGTATTATCGCGGAAACCGGTGCGGGGCAGCATGGTGTGGCCACTGCCACGGTCGCTGCTCGTTATGGGCTAGAGTGTGTGGTGTACATGGGTAGCGATGACGTGAAGCGCCAAGCCTCCAATGTCTACCGAATGAAATTACTCGGGGCCAAGGTCATTCCAGTCGAATCCGGCTCTCGCACCCTGAAAGACGCCTTGAACGAGGCCATGCGTGATTGGGTTACCAATGTCGAAGACACCTTTTACATTATTGGTACAGTGGCCGGTCCTCATCCTTATCCTGCTATGGTGCGCGACTTTCAATCTGTGATTGGTACCGAGTGCCTAGAGCAAATGCCAGAGGAAACCGGTCGCCAGCCTGATTATATTGTGGCAGCAGTGGGTGGTGGCTCTAATGCAATGGGTATTTTTTATCCGTACATTAACCAAACCGATGTGCAGCTAGTGGGTGTCGAGGCCGGTGGTAAAGGCATTACAACGTTACAGCACTCTGCTTCGCTCAATGCAGGTCAGGTTGGGGTGTTGCATGGCAACCGGACTTATGTTTTGCAAGACGAGGCCGGACAGGTTCAGCCCACCCATTCTATTTCTGCTGGTTTGGATTACCCCGGTGTAGGTCCCGAGCATGCGTGGCTCAAAGACCTGCAACGTGCTCGTTATGAAATTATTAATGACGACGAGGCACTGCAGGCTTTCCACGATTGTTGTCGTATTGAGGGGATTATGCCGGCACTAGAGTCCTCTCATGCTATTGCTTATGCGGTTAAGCTCGCGCCAACGCTGCCTCAAGACAAAATTATTTTGTTGAACTTGTCGGGGCGTGGCGACAAAGATATGCATACGGTTGCTGAGTTCAGCGGTATTAGTCTTTAATTTTTTGGGTTTTTTTTATGTCTACCTCTTCAAATCCGCGATTAAAGGCTACTTTTGAGCGTTTAAATGGTCGTGCTGCGTTAATTCCTTATATTACTACCGGTGATCCGTCGGTCAGTGCGACAGTACCGTTAATGCACGCGTTAGTTAAAGCGGGTGCTGATGTTATCGAGCTAGGCGTGCCGTTTTCGGATCCCATGGCCGATGGTCCTGTGATTCAGCGTGCAGCCGAACGTGCGGTAGCACGTGGGGTTTCATTGCAAAAAGTATTAGACCTTGTGGCAGAATTTAGACAAAGCGATGATCAAACTCCAGTTGTATTGATGGGGTATGCCAATCCTATCGAGGCCATGGGCCAAGCAACCTTTGCCACCGCCGCCGGTGCAGCTGGGGTGGATGGAGTCTTAACCGTCGATTATCCACCCGAGGAATGTGCTGATTATGCCGAGCTGCTCAATCAGCAAAGCATTGATCCTATTTTCTTGTTGGCACCCACCTCTACCGAAGAGCGTATGCAGCGGGTTGCTGACATTGCGCGCGGTTATGTTTATTATGTGTCCTTAAAAGGCGTTACAGGCTCTGCGGCTCTTGACGTCGAGTCTGTGGCTCAACAAATTCAGCGTATACGTCAACACGTGACCATTCCCGTTGGTGTGGGCTTTGGAATTCGTGATGCTCACAGTGCGCAGCAGGTGGCTCAGGTCGCCGATGCCGTCGTCATTGGTAGCAAGCTTATCGAGACCCTAGAGCAGTCGTATGCCGAACATGGTGACGATCAGAAAGCAATTGAGGCAGCCGCGGCCTGGCTTCAAACCATTAGCCAAGCGCTCTCTGTTTAGTTTTGTATTTAATTAGTGGCGCCTGCCTTCGTTTTTTAGGCGCTTTCAACAGGATTACCCAATGAGCTGGATCCAAAAATTATTACCCCCTCGAATTAATCGAGATCATGGCAGTAGCAAGCGTGTTCCTGAAGGACTTTGGGTAAAGTGCCCATCTTGTGAGTCAGTTCTCTATAAAGAAGACCTTCAGGCCACCCTTAATGTCTGTCCTAAATGTAGCCATCATTTGCGTTTAAATGCACGTGGTCGTATTGATGCTTTGCTCGATGCCGATAACCGCGTTGAAATTGGGCAAACGATTCGTCCGTTAGACCCACTCAAGTTTCGTGATAGTAAAAAGTACCCTGATCGTTTAACTCAGGCTGTGCGTACTACCGGCGAAAGTGAAGCCATGGTCGTTATGGCGGGGACCATTCTTTCTATGCCCACTGTGGTGGCGTGTTTTGAGTTTGAGTTCATGGGTGGTTCTATGGGGTCGGTAGTGGGCGAGCGATTTGTGCGCGGCGTCCAAGAGGCCATTCGCACGCGCTCTGCTTTTGTGTGTGTGGCTGCATCTGGTGGTGCTCGCATGCAAGAAAGTTTATTTTCTCTCATGCAAATGGCTAAAACCAATGCGATGTTGGTACAGCTTTCCGAGGCAGGTTTGCCTTTTATTAGTGTGCTTACGGATCCGACGATGGGTGGGGTGTCTGCTAGCTTTGCCTTTATGGGTGATGTGGTGGTGGCAGAGCCTAATGCGCTCATTGGTTTTGCGGGTCCACGCGTGATTGAGCAAACGGTACGTGAAAAACTGCCCGAAGGTTTTCAACGCGCCGAGTTCCTACTAGAAAAAGGGGCGATTGATATAGTGATTGATCGTCGTGAAATGCGTCAAGAGTTAGCACAATTAATGGCATTGATGATGCGAGAGCCTGCCGAAGCCGTGCAGCCTCGTTAACGATTTATACCTATAAAAAAAGCCGGGATAACTATCCCGGCTTTTTTGTACTCGTCAAACGTATTATGACTGAGTTTCTACTTGCTCTAGGGGCGTGTTGGCCTCTAGGTTAACCGCACGGCGCGGACGACCTAAGCGCACAGGTTGCTCAGCGGGAGGAGGTGTAGTGCTATCGGAACGAGTTTGTACTAACTCCAATCCAGCGGCAGAGAGCTCAGCTTGTAGGCTGTTGATGTTAAGCGTAGCAGCAGGTGTGCTTGTAGCTTGAGAGGCATGCTCAGGGGTTGTTGGTGTATCGACAACCACTTCAGGTGCTGTTTCAACAGGCTCAGGCTCTGGCGTCACGGCTAGGGTGACCTCAGGTGTGGCTTCTGCGATAGGAGCGGTTTCTAGAGGGGTAGCCTCTACAACCGTATCGCTGGATTCGGCATTAACCACAACGGGAGCATTACCCGTTTCCACCATGACCAAAGGTTCTGCTATTACAGGCTCAGTCCAGCGTGAACGAGGGTTGCGGCCAGTAGGCTCAGGGTTTGAGGCGATGGTGTTTGTCGTGGCGTTAGTCTGTGTTTGCACTAACTCTAGTCCGGCATCCGCTAACTCAGCTTGAATGCTTTTGGCTTCAGTCTCTATCACTTTGGATGAGACAGGAGCCGCCGTCGGAGCTACAGGCGTTACAGAAGCTGGCTCGGGCTGATTGGCTGGGGCTGCGGTAACAGCAGGCACAGCCGGAGTGGCAACTGTGGCTTCGGGAGCGTTGGTGCTAAGTGCAGCGGATTCTCTTTCCTCATGCTCAAGTACGGAAGCATCAAAACGAGGTGTTTCGTGTGCAATGAATTGATTCGCAGCGGCTTCAGTGGGCTCGGTAGGCGTCTCTTCGATAACGCTTTGCTCCTCGGCAGGACGGCGGCTGCGACGACTACGACGACGACGGCTACGACGACGCTCAGAAGGTTGATCGTCGTCAGAGTCTTCGGCTGTTGCTGTGTTGAGATCCTCGTCTAAATCGAGCTCTTGGGTGCTCTCAGGAGAGACCTTAGGTTCGATTGGCGCTGTTGCAGGAGCTACGTTTTTTTCCACAGCGTCCGTGCTATCGACGTTTTCTACAGCGAGTCGTTGATTTTGCTCCTCGGTGTTTTCGCGACGGCGGTTGCGGGGACTGCGGCGACGGCGACGTGAGTTATTATCATTGCCGGCCTCGGGAGGGCTGACCTCGGTGTCCGGTGTGATAACAGCCTGAATAGGAGCCGTTTCTGTTGCTGCTTTGGTATTGCGGCGTTGACGAGCTGGACGTCCTGTTTCTACGACGTCTTTGGGATCGGTCGTATTGGGACGACGCTCGTTTTTAGTGCGGTTTTGACGCTGACGATCGTTAGGGCGACGTTCATTTTTATTTGAACGTTGACGTGGTTGAGGCTCCGTTTTGTTTTCTTGATCTTCTTTGGTCTCGGTGCTGCTAAATAGGGTTTTGATCCAAGCACTGAGACGAGTGAGTAAGCCGACGCTGACTACAGGGGTTACCGCAGCCATTGGTGCGGGTTGGGCTGGTGTCACTCCTTTGACCAAAGCCTCGGGTCTGGCTTTAATTTCGTGCGTGCGGTGCGGCGTTAACGTCGTGTCTTCTTCGACTTTAACTTGCTGGTAACTAGAGCGTAGCTCTTCGAGGCGCGGATCATCGTTGCGAATACGCTCAATAATATGATGCGGCGTTTCTAATGATTTGTTGGGAATCAGCGTGAGGTTCACGTTGAGTCTAGACTCGATTTTGGCGACATCACTGCGCTTTTCATTGAGCAGGTAGGTGGCGACATCGACCGGTAGCTGAGCATGAATGGCAGCAGTGCCTTCTTTCATGGCTTCTTCTTGGAGTAAACGCAATACATGGAGCGCACTGGACTCGGCGTCACGGATCACGCCTGTGCCAGTACAGCGCGGGCAGGTGATATGAGAGCCTTCGTTGAGAGCAGGGCGTAAACGCTGTCTAGAGAGTTCCATGAGACCAAAACGGGAGATCTTGCCCATTTGGACGCGAGCGCGGTCTAGGTGTAAGGCGTCACGCAGACGTTGTTCTACGGCACGTTGATTTTTGTTGTCTTCCATGTCGATAAAATCGATCACGATTAGACCACCTAAGTCACGTAAACGTAACTGACGTGCGACTTCGTCTGCGGCTTCGAGGTTAGTGCGTAGAGCCGTTTCCTCGATGTCAGCACCACGGGTAGAGCGAGCCGAGTTGACGTCAATGGCAACAAGGGCTTCGGTGTGATCGATGACAACAGCGCCGCCGGATGGCAACTGAACGGTACGTGAGTACGCTGTTTCAATTTGATTTTCAATTTGGAAGCGTGAAAACAAGGGAATGTCATCACGGTACATTTTGACGCGACTGACATTGTCCGGCATGACTAGGCTCATAAAGGCCGTTGCTTGCTCGTAAATATCATCGGTATCAATCAGAATTTCACCAATATCCAACGAAAAGTAATCGCGAATAGCGCGAATGACTAAACTGGATTCTAGATAAATAAGGACAGGAGCTGGGTTTTCTTTGGCAGCGCCATCAATGGCAGACCAAAGCTGCAAGAGGTAATTCAGATCCCATTGCAGTTCTTCGACGCTACGGCCAATACCGGCAGTACGTGCAATGATGCTCATGCCTTGAGGCACTTCGAGCTGATCCATGGCTTCGCGTAGCTCTTGGCGTTCCTCGCCTTCGACGCGTCGTGAAACACCGCCTCCACGCGGGTTGTTGGGCATAAGCACCAAATAGCGACCGGCCAAGGAAATAAAGGTAGTCAGCGCAGCACCTTTGTTGCCGCGCTCTTCTTTTTCTACTTGGATGATGAGCTCTTGGCCCTCGACTAAAGCGTCTTGGATACGAGCATTTCGTACATCTACTCCCTCTTTAAAGTAGGTACGAGCAACTTCTTTAAAAGGCAAAAAGCCATGACGGTCTTCGCCATAGCTTACGAAACATGCTTCTAGTCCGGGTTCAACGCGTGTGATAACACCTTTGTAAATGTTTCCTTTGCGTTGTTCTCGACCAGCCGCTTCGATGTCGAGGTCAATAAGTTTTTGACCGTCGACGATTGCAACACGTAATTCTTCTTGGTGTGTTGCATTAAATAACATGCGTTTCATGAGTGTTATTCTCCGTAGTCATGGCGCGCAGACAATCGGCGCGCGACCGCGGGTCACTCGGTGTGAGGCACTACTTCACTGCGAAAGCGGGGGCAATTTACATGCTGCCCACACTTAGTCGAATGGGCACAGCGCGCTTCACAGGGCGCAGTTCTATCAGCAGAT